>SBFL01000324.1 GCA_006227965.1 Bacteroidota bacterium
AAACCCTTTTTTATTCATTTTGTTTAAAATTTTAAGATTTTATTTATACATTTATGTCTAAACTTTTTTAAATTTACTTAAACAAAACTAATAAAACTAATTATTATGGAAAGTCTTTTAACAAATTTATCGTACGTGGCCAAAATTGCCACTGACGATTATGTAGGGTTTACCTTTTTCGTTGGTTGCATGGCTATGATGGCGGCTTCCGCCTTTTTCTTCCTGTCGATGAACCAATACGACAAGAAATGGCGTGTTTCGATCCTCGTATCGGGGCTGATCACATTCATCGCTGCTGTCCACTACTGGTACATGCGTGATTACTGGGCTGCCAACATGGAGTCCCCTACCTTCTTCCGTTATGTGGACTGGGTCTTGACCGTACCTCTAATGTGCGTGGAATTCTTCCTCATTCTCAGGGTGGCGGGGGCAAAGAAATCCCTTATGTGGAATCTCATTCTATTGTCTGTGATCATGCTGGTAACCGGATATTTCGGGGAAGCCGTACACAGGGACCAGGCGTGGCTCTGGGGTCTGATTTCAGGGATCGCCTATTTTGGGATTGTCTACATGATCTGGTTCGGTTCGGCTAAAAAACTGGCGGAAAATGCGGGTGGTGCTGTCCTGAGCGCTCACAAAACCCTCTGCTGGTTCGTGCTGGTCGGTTGGGCTATCTACCCTATTGGTTATATGGCAGGAACCCCCGGATGGTACGAAGGGATCTTTACAGGTCTCAACATGGATGTTATCTACAACATTGGAGACGCCGTGAATAAAATTGGCTTCGGACTGGTAGTTTATAATCTGGCGGTACAGTCTTCCGATTCCTGATGAATTAGATCAACAGCACTTATTTGATGGTTGATGAAGGGCTTCCTGTTTTGGGAAGCCCTTCTTTTTTTAGACCAGCCCCGGGTACATCCGGCTTATAGTCATTAAAAAGGCTACTTTTAGCCGGGAAAAGCCACCCGTCAGTCTTTTTTAACAACTAATGCCATGTTCATCCTGATGCGAAATCTGAGAAGAAACCTCATGAAAAACAATTCCACTGGCAAATATTTACTTTATGCGCTGGGCGAAGTGGTTCTTATCGTGCTGGGGATCCTCGCTGCCCTCTGGATTGACAACTGGAACCAGGAGCGGCAGGAGGCCAAAAGAGAACAGTTCTACCTTTCCGGTCTGAAGGAGGAATTCCAGGTGAGCCTGCTGAAGCTGGACACGCTCATTGCGGTAAACCGCAACTCCTACCGGACTTCAGAAGAACTGCTACAGCGGATTCCCCAGGCGAAGTCCACCGGCGACGAGGAAACCATATCCGGATTACTTGTTGAGGCCCTGTCATATGGAATTGCCTACAACCCGAACAATTCCCTGTTAAATGAGCTTATAAACTCGGGGCGAATGGAGATCCTTTCCGATACAGAACTTCGCAAAAGATTAACTTCCTGGGAATCCTTTGTGGAAAGCGTGCTGCATCAGGAGGAGGGCCTGAGGCAACAGCAGGAGCTCGCCAAGGACCTGTTCCGCGGTTCAGATGGGAGCATCCGTACCATCCTCACCCAGACGGGTGCCGCGCCCGAAGCACTGGCCCTTAAGTGGGGTGGGGACCTGCACAGCAACCTGCCTTTGCTGAAAAGCCGGGAATTCGAAAACAACCTGCTACTCTACATGCTGTCGGCCATTTCCACCGAAACGAACCATTATCAGCCGCTTCGGCGTGAAATCGAAACCATTCTGGAATTGATAGAATCCGGACTGGAGTAGCCCGGCTACCCGCATCAGAGGGGTTCCTACATCCGCTCAGGCACCTTGATGCCCAACATGGAGGTTCCCTTCCGGACCACCTCCCCAACCATTTTGGTTAGCTGAACCCGAAAACACCGGTGGGCCACATTGGATTCTCCCAGGATGGTGATCTGCTGGTACAAGGAATTGAAATCCTTGACCAGGTCGTAGGTGTAGTTGGCTATCAGGGCAGGGCTATACTGAGCAGCAGCCTCCTCTACCACCTGTGGAAAGACCTCCAGGTCTTTCAGGAGTTGTTTTTCCCTGGGGTCCAGTCCCCCAAGGTCTGAGGGGTCCACCTCGGAGCTGTAATCGAAATCAGCCCGGCGAAGTATGGACTGGATACGCGCATAGGTATACTGGATAAATGGCCCCGTATTCCCCTGGAAATCGACGGATTCCTCCGGATTGAACAACATGCGCTTGCGGGGGTCCACCTTCAGGATGAAATACTTCAGTGCACCCATTCCAATGGTGTGGTACAGTTCCTTCTTTTCACCTTCACTGAAACCATCCAGCTTGCCGTGCTCCTGGGAGATCTGGGCTGCGGTCTGGTCCATTTCAAGGATCAGGTCATCCGCATCCACCACAGTGCCTTCACGGCTCTTCATTTTTCCACTTGGAAGGTCTACCATCCCGTAACTGAGGTGGTAGAGGTGGTCTGCCCACGCGTATCCCAGTTTTTTGAGGATGAGGAAGAGAACCCTGAAATGATAATCCTGCTCATTCCCGACGGTATATACCATTCCCGTGATGTCCGGGTAGTCCTGTACACGCTGAATGGCCGTACCTATGTCCTGGGTCATATAAACTGCCGTGCCATCCGCTCTCAGCACGATTTTCTCGTCCAGCCCCTCATCGGTAAGGTCAATCCATACGCTGCCATCGGGTTTCCGGTAGAAAACCCCTTTATCGAGCCCCTCGGCCACCACATCCTTGCCGAGCAGATAGGTGTTGCTTTCGTAATAGAGCTTGTCAAAATCCACCCCGAGGTCACGGTAGGTCAGCTCAAAGCCATCGTAAACCCAACCATTCATCAGCTCCCAGAGGGAAACCACTTCCGGGTCACCGGCTTCCCACCGCCGGAGCAGCTCCTGTGCCTCTTTAAGGCTGGGAGCCTCCTTTTCTGCCTCTTCCCTGCTCATCCCTTTTGAGACCAGGTCCAGGACCTCGTCCTTGTAGGTGCGGTCAAAGGCCACATAGTAGTTCCCCACCAGTTTATCCCCTTTTAGCCCTGAGCTTTCTGGCGTTTCTCCTTTTCCATGGCGTTGCCAGGCCAGCATGCTCTTGCAGATATGGATCCCCCGGTCATTGATGATCTGGGTTTTGTAAACCTTGTGACCAGCAGCCTCCAGGATCCTGGAAACGGAATATCCCAGCAGGATGTTGCGAATATGCCCCAGGTGGAGGGGTTTGTTCGTGTTGGGAGAGGAATATTCGACCATGGTGACGCCTGCGGAATTCCTCGGTTTATAGCCGTATAGTGCCTCGGCACGGACCCGATTAAAAAACCCAAGATAGAAGGCATCGCTGATCTCCAGGTTCAAAAACCCTTTTATGGTATTAAAACCGGCCACTTCCTCAAGTCCCTCTGTCAGGTATTCCCCAATGTCGTTTCCGATCTGCACGGGGTTGCCCTTTAACTGCCTGAGCATTGGAAAAACCACCACGGTGATATCCCCCGCAAATTCCTTTCGCGTGGGTTGCAATTCCACTGTTTCAAGGGTGATATTATAAAGGGAACTAACCGCTTCCTTAACCTTTTGGACTAGCAAGTCTTCAAGTTGCATAGATCGGATGTTTTCAAGGGGCAAAACTAATGAAATTTAACCGTATTTTTTTGTTTTCGGAGATTGGACGCAATTGGCTAACTTTACTTCGTAAAGCTATGAAACCACAAATCAAACAAGTCCGGCCATACGCAGAAGAAAAAGACGGGTAATGCTAGTTAACGCGTCCTATAACAATCCGGAAATCGACCGGAAGATCGACTCCCTGGTTGGCAAACCGTTTACCCTGAAACAGCGGTGGACCATGAAGGGTATTGGTTCGCCAAAACTTTACATCACCAGTGCGAGCCTTCAGATCCGAAATCTTCTTCTGCTGGACAACAACCTGGACAGCTGTAATATCGAGTTGCGGCCTGATGGGATTATCCTGCGCTTCAGATCGCTTCTGGAAACCTACGCCCTGGTCATTCCTTATTACAAACTCACCCTGTATAAGGGGGACCTTGGGATCTACAGCGTCTACATGGACCACCATTTTGTCAAGGTCAGGGCAGACACCAAGGCCATTCAAAGGTTCTTTGTTAAACTTCTGGGGTACAAAGCGGATCAGATGCCACAAAGTCCCCCAAATCTGTAATGATGTCAACAGAAAACAAGAGCGGAAAGTCATTGAAAATTCTGCTTACGGGCGCCAACGGGTATATTGGTTTGCGCGTACTGCACCAGTTGCTGGAAGAAGGGCATCAGGTGGTATGTGCTGTGAGGGATGAAAAGCGCCTGCCGGTCCATGAGGATACCCGCCGCAAAGTGCAGGTAGTGGAAGTGGACTTCCTGGAGGACCCGCAACCCGGCCTTTTCGATGAGGACTTCGATATTGCCTACTACCTGATCCATTCCCTGAGTTCCTCAACAAAGGATTTTGACCAGCGGGAAGCCCAGGCCGCCAGGAACTTCAACATTTACATGCAGCGGGCCAAACCCCGTCAGGTTATTTACCTGAGCGGGATCGTTAACAACCCTCAGCTTTCCAGGCATCTGAGTTCCCGGAAAAACGTGGAGGATATCCTTTATGAGGGCCCTTTCGCACTCACAGTGCTCAGGGCCGGGATCATCGTGGGCTCCGGTAGTTCCTCCTTCGAGATTATCCGGGACCTTTGCGAAAAACTGCCTGTTATGATCACCCCTAAATGGGTGCTGACCATAACCCAGCCAATCGCTATTCACGATGTCATTCAATTCCTGACCGGAGTTCTGGGGAGGGAGGATACCTTTGACCAGAGCTTTGATATTGCGGGCCCTGACATCCTCACCTACAGGGATATGCTGAACGGATACGCCAAGGTCCGGGGCTTTAAAAACTGGATTATCACCGTACCGGTTATGACCCCGAGGCTCTCCTCCTACTGGCTCTACTTTGTAACCTCCACCTCCTATAAACTGGCGGTGAACCTGGTAGAGAGCATGAAGGTGGAAGTATTGGCACAGGACAACCGGCTTCAGGAAATGCTGGGCATAAAAACACTTTCCTATAAGGAGGCGATTAAAATGGCCTTCAGGAAAATTGAACAGAACTCCGTGGTGAGCAGCTGGAAGGACAGTATGGTAAGCGGGCGTTTCGATAAGAACCTGGGGCGGTATATTCAGGTCCCGAAATACGGGGTGCTCAAGGACGAGAAGTCCGTGAAGATCACCGACAGGGAAGCTGTATTGGACAACATATGGCGCATCGGGGGGGATACCGGATGGTACTATGGCAACTGGCTGTGGCAACTCCGCGGGTTTATGGACAAACTCAACGGCGGGGTAGGGCTGAGGCGCGGACGTACCAGCCCGGACAGGATCTCCGTCGGGGATTCACTGGATTTCTGGCGGGTATTGCTGGCGGACAGACAACAGGGGCGCCTGCTCCTGTTTGCTGAAATGCGCCTTCCGGGAGAGGCCTGGCTGGAATTCCATATTGACGAGAACAACGTCCTGAATCAGACGGCCACCTTCCGGCCCAGAGGGCTTACCGGACGATTGTACTGGTACAGCGTCCTGCCCTTTCATTACTTCATTTTCGGGGGGATGATACGGAACATCTCCAAAAACCACATTGCTTAGGTACACACGCCTCATAAGAAGAAAGGAGCCGTGGCTTTTGTTTTTCGGAGGTTATTTTCTTGGGAGGAACACCTCCGCCATCATACAGCGGGCACTGCCGCCCCCACAGGCCTCGATGGTATCGATCGGACTGGATATTATCCTGGAAGTACGCTCGATACAGGCTATCTGCTCCGGGTTCAGGGATTTTCGCGCGGAAGCGCTCATCACCATAAGGCGTTCGCCATCCCGGCCAAGTACCTGCAGCATATTTCCTGCAAAGGAGTGCATTTGTGCTTCGGAGATTTCGACGATGTCAAAACCGTCCTTTTTTAGGTGGCTGACCACGCTTTGCCGCTCTTTTTTGTTGTCTATGGAATCCAGACAGATCACGGCAAGGTCCTCTGCAAGGCACATCATCACATTGGTGTGGTAGATGGGAAGCCGCTTGCCATCCACAGACTGGTAAGCCGTAAAGATAACCGGAGCCACATTGAAATCCTCACAGAATTCGATAAACAATCCTTCATCGGCCCTGTCAGACAAAGCGCAGTATGCTTTCTGGTGGGTTCGGTCCATCAGAATACTGCCGGTAGCTTCAAGAAAGATCCCTTCCTTTTCGGCCGATGTGTAGTCTATGATCTGCTCGATAACGAACCCTTTTTCCTCCAGGAGGTCAAAAATGTCCATCCGCCGTTCTTTTCTGCGGTTCTCTGCGTACATGGGGTAAATCACTACCGTGCCATTTTCATGGAAGGAAACCCAGTTGTTGGGGAAGATGGAATCCGGGGTGTCTGTTTCCACCCGGTCGTCCACCACAATCACTTCCACCCCTGCTTCGCGCAGCTTTCCCACAAAGGCGTCGAACTCCTCCTGAGCCCGCTGGTTAATAACGGAATTGCGAAGGTCCAGGTCCTCCTGAAAGTAGTTGTTCACCGCGGTCTGTTCGTTCATCCGGAAATTTACCGGACGCACCATCAGGATAGTGTTCGTGATCTGCATAAAACACATATAAAATGCAAGCAAATGTAGCTAAATCCAAGGGTATTTTATCCTTCTTTCAGCCAACAAAAAATAGAAATATTTATCTTCATCGGGAGGTTCGGCCGTAACACGGCCCATCGTTAATTTTACAGACCGCAGCCTTCACCGGATTGCCTTGCGTCGTTCTTTGCGGCTGAGCGCTCATTCCGTTTCCTCAATCCCGGAACACACCTAATCTGCACCCGTGAATTTCGGCAGTGCCTCCCCAATGAACCGCTAACCGGTTGGCTCACCTTTCTGGATACATTCGGGAGCTACCCTTATTTAACGAGGACCGGGAACGGATCAAACAGGGTAGGCATCGGACGGAATAAGGCGAACCGTGCCCCTTAGAAGAGGGTAGAAACAACACCATCCCTTCGCCTTCAGAAACTGGGATCCATTGACCAGCGGATAAGGAAAGTATGTCTTTGATTTCTTACCTTCGGTGCCCAAGTATGTACCTCCATGAAAAAACTATTCAATACCCCATGGATGCAAATCACCAGCCTGGGACTGATGGTTGCCCTTGCCCTGCTGATCCTTTTCGGACCGGGAACACCTTCGGAAGCGGACCGCAAGATCGTGATCGACGATGCGGACGTGGCCCAGCTGATCGCCGCCTGGCAAAGCACCTGGAACCGCCTTCCCACCCAGGAGGAATTAACGGGCATCCTACAGAACCATGTGCGGGAAGAAGTACTCTATCAAGAATCCCTCAGACAGGGGCTGGACAAGTCCAATGCTGCCGTCAAACGCGCCCTTATCAACCAGATGGACATGATGGCTGAAGGACAGGGGGAACAGCGGGAGATCACCGATGCCGATATCCTGGCCTACTACAACCTGAGGAAGGAACAGTTTGTGAGCCCGGCCATATTCAGTTTCAAACAGGTTTATTTCGGGCAGGATGCCGAGATGCAGGCCCTGGCCCTTTTGAAAGACAAATGGAATGCCACAAATGCAAGCTTTGAACAGGTGCTGTCTGCAGGTCAGACCACCATGCTGCCCCCGGTATTGGAGAACCGGAATGGTCCACAGGTAGACCGCGAATTCGGCCAGGGGTTTGCAGCGGCACTTGAGGAACTGGAAACAAACACCTGGGAAGGGCCCTTGGCCTCCAGCTTTGGCTGGCATCTCGTCTACCTGGATTCCCTTGCCACCGCCGCTCCCATGCCGCTTTCAGCAGTACGGGGTTCCATTTACGAGCAGCTGCAGTATGAAGACAAAAATGCCGCCAAAGAGCAATTTTATACGGAGCTCATCCAGCAATACGACGTAACCTACAAGGGGCTTGCCCAACAGATCGTAAATGAATAAAGCCAAAAAGCCACTCCTCAAAACCTGGATGCTGCTATGCCTCTTCCTGCTGGGGTACCCGGCCCGGGCAGACATCGTCTACCCTGCGCGTCTGCAATTCAGCGAAACGGCCCCGGGCCTGTTTGAGGTCGTTTTCATCCTGCCGGTGATCAACGGGAAAATACTCAAGGCACAACCCGTATTTCCCGAGTTCTGCAGTCCTGTTTCTGATCCGGTGGTGCAGGTGGACGCCTTCCAGAAAAAATCCAGGTGGGAAATGCGATGCGAAAAAATTTCCCTGCACGGTGAGCAGATCGGCATAAACGGACTGCTGGGAAGCCCGATCGACATCATCCTGGAGGTCACCACCCTGGAGGGTCGTACCTACCAGACCACCCTGAGCCCAAATGAAGCTTTTTACCTAATCCCCCCACCTCCGGGCCTGTCTGAATTCCTGACCTTTGGAACCATGAAAGGGACCCGGGGCATGCTCTGGCAATGGTGCCTCGCATTCATGTTTCTTGCCGGGTTTCTCAAAAGGCCCGTGCTCCCATTTTCATGGATGCTGCTGGCCGCCATCTCAGGGGCGTCCATCGGGAGTTTTTTAAGCGCCCGGGAATTGCTACTGGTACCTTCCTGGGCCGGAGAGGTTACGGCCCTGTTGGTGAGCCTTGTGCTGCTTTTGCCCAGGGCCCCCGGACAGGAAAACGGGCGGCCCCTGAAAAGTGGGCTGGTCCTGTTAGGGCTTGGGGCCCTGCTCATAGGGGGTATGCTTCCAGAAGAAATGGGCCTGTCCGGGTATACAACGGCCGAGATGGCCGTGCTGAAATTCTTTGAGATCCTCGGGATAGCCCTAGGGGTGTTGCTCCTGGGATTGCTGGTGCGGCAGGCCCTTTTGGTTCTTGCCCTTACAAAGAACGGTCTCAAAATACCCCTGGCCAGAGGGTTCGCTGCCCTCTCCCTCGGGGTATTGCTCTGGAAACTAAGCCTGTTCTGGAACTACCCTTCCATGCTTCCTTCTATTCCATGGGCCATAACCGGGATTGTAGCTTCCCTGGCACTCTGGACGGTCTGCCTGCCCCGCAATGAGAAGGGTGCTGTTCCCGTCTGGCTGCTGCCGGCCTTTGCCCTGGGGTACCTTTGGGGCTTGCGGGAAATTGAAATCCCCTTTGCCCGGGCCTTCTTGCTTGCACTCACAGCGGTTTACCCCATCCTCATCCTGTCGGGCAGATGGCGCTTCGGTCCCGTTCAAAAGGGCCTCATGGTATTGGGTGGGGTGGCTGCGGGGAATTATCTGTTCCGGCATGCGGATGCAACCCTCTCTTACCCGGTGGCCAGGTCCATATTCTTTGCCGTTCTGCTGTTATTGATATCAATCTGCTTTATTGTATTCTCCGGGTGGAACTCAGCCCCTGCCTCCTCAAAAAGGTATCGCTCGGTCACCGCTATTGCCTTGATCCTGTTTGCCTTCGTTTCCGGGGGCTTCCTGTTACTGGATGCATATCGGGACTCCCTTGGGTTCAGCCTTCCGGAGGGAAAACTTCCCCTCCCCTTCCTCTCGGCCGGCCTCATGCTGCTGGGCTTGCTGCTGTGGCCCCGGCACCGGAAAATTCACCGGCAAATGGGGATGGAGCGAAAGGCCCCTGTGGCCAGCCTGGCCCTGATAACAGTGGCCTTCTTTTTGCTGCCTGTGTGCCTGGAAATCCGAAATCCGTGGTACCGGCCTGAAAAGATGGATGAACAGGCCCTGATAGGCCTCATGGAACGAAGGCTTAGGAATACCTACACCGCATTTAATATCGCAGACGAGGAGGCCCTGTTCGAGCAACTGGCAGACAACCTGGACGAAGGATTGCTCGATCACATTTATCTGGACAGCCGCAGGCGCCTTACCATGGGGCTTCGGGAAGGCTCCCGGGTCACCGTGAAGGACGTAAGCCTGGGGGAACTCGGAACGCCGGAGTCCGGTGTCTCCGAAGCGGGAGGTTGGAAGTACCCGGCCACCTGGACGGTAACGGCCCAGGTAAAACACTTAAAACACATCCACTATCGCAGAAACCAGTATACCGGCACCATTGCCCTTAAACCTTTAGAAAACGGATGGAAAATATCGGAAATCATACTGACCTCGGAGGACCGGCAGGTGATCGCCTCGGGCAGCCTGTAGTCCGGCTCGATGGCCTGGCTTTCTCCTATGGGGACAAGGGATTTTCCCTCGATGTCCCCATATTGGAAATCGGGCATGGCAGCAAGGTGGCCGTTGTAGGGCCAAGCGGCTGTGGCAAGACAACCCTCATCCACCTGGTTGCAGGCATCCTGAAGCCTGTTAACGGGTCTGTAACGGTGGGGGAAGTGGTGTTGGGAGATTACCCGGAGCGGGATCTGCTGGATTACCGGATTGCCACCATGGGGCTGATCTTTCAGGAATTCAGGCTGCTGGAATACCTCAACGTCCTGGAAAACATCCTGCTTCCCTATCGGTTGAATCCCGTGCTGGAACTCAGCCCGCAAACCCGGGCCAGGGCTGCAGAACTGGCCACGGAGGTGGGCCTGCACGACAAACTGGAGCGGCATCCCAAAAATCTTTCCCAGGGGGAACGGCAGCGGGCAGCCCTCTGCCGAGCCCTGATAACGCGTCCCACCCTGCTATTGGCCGACGAACCGACGGCCAACCTGGACCCTGCCAACCGCGACAAAATCCTGGGCCTGTTATTCAAATACTGCGGGGAAGAGCAGGCTACTCTGATGATGGTCACCCATGACCCGGAGGTACTGCAGAAATTTGATCGGCAGGTAGACATCCGTGAATTCCTGCCGGAACCCAAACCCACCGCCTTATGAAGCATGTTCTGTTTCTGGCCTGGAATTACCTGAGATATCACCGCGTAAAGACGCTGTTTCTTTTGTTTGCCATCAGTCTCACTTTTTTTATCCCCATGGCCCTGGACCGGCTCTCCGAGCAGGGATCCGAAAAGCTTCGGGCCCGT
>SBFL01000362.1 GCA_006227965.1 Bacteroidota bacterium
CCAGAGAAATCTGATCCAATCCCGGGTATCGCTACATCCCCATAGCCCAGGAAACTAAATTTTTTGTGGGGATAATACCTGAGGTTAACCCCAAGGATCGGATCAAGCCACCCTTTCTCCCGGGCGCCCGCCACTTCCACATTCCCAGTAATATTGGTAGAAAGGTCAAGCCCAAAATAGAAAAATTTCAAGCCGACCAGGGCATCCAGCTCGAATTTCACATTTCTTATGAACCGGTATCCGGCTTCCAGGTCTCCTCCAAAGTAGGTCAGCTTTATCAGGTTGTCCTGCAAGAGTAACTCAAGCGGTGTAATAGCTTCGCTTTCCAGGATGAGGGAAGAGAAATTGAATTGGGCGACTATTCTTTTCCCCCGGTATTGCCCTGCCAGCATTAGGGCGAATTTAATCGAATTTTGTATGTCTTTGAAACCGACATCCACATTGTATTTTGGCGGTGCCGGTTCAATGGGATTGACAGGTGTTGGAGGCCTGTAGATCTCCCCTTGCAAACCTATAAACCAAAAATAAGGGCTGACCCGAAAGTTCCAGTCATTCCAAAGTATGGAATCCTTCGTATCCTGGGATCGTATTGATGGGATGCAACATAGCAGAAACAATACGGCCATGAGGCCTTTGACCCAATATCTTTTCAAAACAGTAGTCCGGTTTGGTTGCCTGACAGATCAATAAATATCTAGCCCGGATAAAATAGCAAACCCCGTCTGCCCCGATCATCAATTCCTAGAAATCGTAGCTCAGGCCCAAAAGCCAGTAGGTTTGTAATTTGTTGTCAACGGTGTCAAAGGTGGGGAGTTCACCCTCACCCGCATTATTGATCGCAAAGTTAAGGGCTTCCTGTTTGTTATCCCTTAGGCCGAATTCAAATCCTAGCCCAATATTCTTCCACACTTTATAGGAAAAGACGTTGGTCCAGGTCCAGTTGGACAGGTTGCTGCTTTTGTAGCTCTGGAACATAGAAAAATTGGATTTATAATCCAGGCCCCCAATTTTACGCTCGTAAGTGGCCAGGATCTTAGCACCGAAAGAGGAGTCAAAGACAGAGTCCCCGCTGCTGAAAACAAAGTTGTAGTTGAGCGGGTGTACCACTATGGTGAGCTGTGAGATGGGTTTCCAGGTAATACCCACCCCGAGATCCAGGTACCCAGGATCATTGAAGTTGTTCAGGATCGTACTGCGATACTCGAGCAGGGTGGAGGCGAACAGTTTTTCTGTCAGGCTATATCCGAAGAGGGATTGAAGGTTGAATACGTCGTTTGACTCTTTGAAACCATCATCTTCAGTAGGCTTGTCCTTGTCATCAAACTTTACCCAGCCCAGGTTGATCTGAGCGGTGTTGTACCAGAAGTAGTTCTCCCGGTCCAGTTTGGCATAAGGGTTTACCGTGATCCCAATCCTTCCGGCGCTGTTGTTCGGAAAGCCCTGGGCATACCAGTTGTTGAATTGGGACAGGCTTCCGCCGATAGTACCGAAAGCTCCGGTTTTCCATCCGGGATATTCATCTATCTGCCCTTTGAGAGCGTCAATCCGACCCTGAATGGCGCTTACAGAATCTTCTTTTTGCTTTTTGGCATCCTTGAGTTCCTCGAGGGTTTGTCCGAAGACAATGGTACCCGTAAATAGGAAAGCCAATGTGAATAGAATTTTTTTCATGATTGTGTCAGTGTTTCTGGTGAAAGGATCAAAAATAATACATTCAGGGGATACTACTTCTTTTTGAAGAGGGGCACCGCAGAACAGGCCTCCCCGTACATCACGGAGCGGGCTACTTCCTGTACTCGTTGTAAGGCCCATACATAGGCGCTCGGGGGAACCGGCAGGTTGCTGCAGCCCTTGATGATGACAGGGCGGTCCCTGTAAGTTTCGAGGTCCAGTGATTCCAGACGCTTGCGAAAGATCACAGTTTCCAAGAGCTCCCGGGGCCCGACCACCGCTTCACGGGCAATCTGGTGCAGGTGGGAACCTATAAGCATATAAGCCCAGGCGGGGACGATGGCGTCCGTACTGCAGTGCAGGTATACATAGGCGTCCCTGTAAGCTTCCCAGTCCTGACCTTTCAGGGCATCTCTGAACTCCTTTTCCCTCAGGATGAAGCCCTCTTCCAGCCATTGACTCAGGTCGATGCCGAACCGTTCCCCTTTGGGATAGCATTCCTCCAGGTCCAGGGTGACCAGCGGGCTTTTTGAAACGCGGTTTACAATTTCCCCCTCCATGGCATGTACTGATTACAAAAAACCGAGTTCAAGTTTGGCCTCCTCGCTCATAAGATCCTGGGTCCAGGGGGGGTCAAAGGTGATCTCCACCTCAGCATCCTTAACCACGTCCAGGGATTTGACTTTTTCCTCCACTTCCAGGGGCAGGGATTCGGCTACCGGGCAGTTGGGGGAAGTAAGGGTCATCAGGACTTTGACCTCGCAGGCCTCATTGACGAAGACATCGTAGATCAGCCCAAGCTCGTAGATGTCCACCGGGATTTCCGGGTCGTAAATAGTTTTAAGGACCCGGACGATCTTCTCTCCTAGTTCCCGGGTATCTATAGTCTCCTGTTCCATAAGTTTCATTTTTTACCGCTGTGGAGTAGTCAGGACTCCATTTGGGTTTCATAAGCGAGGGCATACATTTTCAACTGTTTGATCATGCTTACCAGCCCGTTTGCCCGGGTGGGGGAAAGATGTTCCTTCAGCCCAATCTCATCTATAAAATCCGTTTTGGCAGCCAGGATGTCAGCGGGTTTCTGGTTGCTGAAGGCCCGGATCAGGATCGCGATGATCCCCTTGGTTATGATGGCATCACTGTCTGCGGTAAACACCACCTTGCCGTCTTCCAGGGCTGCATGCACCCACACCTTGCTTTGGCAGCCTTTGATCAGATGTTCGTCCGTTTTGTAGTGCTCCTCTATTTTTGGGAGGGACTTACCGAGTTCGATCATGTATTCATAACGCTGCATCCAGTCGTCAAACATGGAAAACTCCGATATGATCTCCTCCTGAATTTCTTCGATTTGCATCCGATTCTTTTAATCAAAAATACGATTTGCAACATCCTTAATCAAAGCATTGGGCAATTCCCTGCCCTTCAGGACAGCATTTGCCTGGCCTTTTCGACCCCCTGTGCCAGCCGGTCCACTTCTTCGCGGGTGTTGTAAAAGCTAAAACTCGCCCGGATGGTCCCCGGGATTTTATAGAAATCCATCACGGGCTGTGCACAGTGGTGCCCGGTGCGCACGGCAATTCCCATTTTATCGAGCAGGGTCCCCACATCATAAGGGTGGACTCCCTCCAGATTAAAGGAGATAACCGAGGTTTTCCGGGCTGCCTGCCCGTATATTTTCAGCCCTTCAATTGCAAGAAGTGATTCGGTGGCATAGCTCAGCAATTCGGCTTCGTAGGCCGCGATTTGGTCCATCCCGATCCCGTTGAGATAGTCAAGTGCGGCTCCGAAGGCGATCCCCCCGCAAATGTTGGGAGTCCCGGCCTCGAATTTGTGAGGCAGGGCCGCATAGGTTGTTTTCTCAAAGGTCACTTCCGAGATCATTTCACCGCCCCCCTGGTAGGGCGGAAGTTTCTTCAGCCACTCCTCCTTGCCGTAGAGGGCCCCCGCTCCGGTGGGGCCGCAAAGCTTGTGCGCAGATACGGTGTAAAAATCGACGTCGAGTTTCTGCATATCCGCCCTCATGTGAGGTGCGGCCTGGGCTCCGTCTATCAGTACAGCTGCCCCGGCAGAATGGGCAGTTTGAATGATTTCTTCAATAGGGTTGACCGTTCCGAGCGCATTGGAGACATGGTTGCAGAAGACCAGTTTTGTACGATCCGAAAGGCCTTCCTTAAATGGTTCAAGGACCAGGACCCCTTCCTCATTCATCGGTATTACGCGCAGCCGGGCCCCTGTGCGCTCACACAGCATTTGCCAGGGAACGATGTTGGAATGGTGTTCCATGGCGGAAACCCAGATCTCGTCACCTGTCTCCAGGAACCCTGTAAATCCCTGGGCCACGAGGTTGATTCCTTCCGTGGTGCCGGAGGTCATAATGATTTCACGGGTGTTGGCAGCCCCAAAATGTTTTTGGATTTTGATGCGAGCCTGCTCATAGGCATCCGTTGCCTCCTGGGAAAGGGTATGCACCCCCCGGTGGATGTTTGCATTGTAGCGGGAATAATAGTCCACGATGGTGTCGATTACCTGCCGCGGGGTTTGGGAGGTGGCCGCATTGTCGAGATATACCAGGGGTTGTCCGTTTACCTGGCGGTGCAGTATCGGGAAGTCCTTCCGTATTTCTGTAACGTCAAGCATAGGGTTGGATTCGTTGACTTTGAAGGCCGGTGATTGCAAGTTTATGCCACCAAGCTGTTTTCTGAATCGATGTGACCCGAAAGTTAGGGCTATAATTCAAACCCGAGGCGAACTCCTAATTTTTTCGCGATTAGTTTGGTTATTCGCTGTTTGACCTCCGGGATGCGCACACTTTCCAGGACATTGTTCGCAAAGGCGTACATGAGCAGGGCAGAAGCCTCTTTTTTCGGAATCCCACGAGCCTGCAGGTAGAAGAGTGCATCCTTGTCCAGCTGGCCTATGGTGCATCCGTGGGAACAGCGCACGTCGTCGGCAAAAATCTCGAGCTGTGGCTTGGTGTTCACAGTAGACTTATCGCTGATCAGCAGGTTGTTGCTCTGCTGGAACGCATTGGTCTTCTGGGCTATTTTATCCACGATGATCTTTCCGTTGAAAACTCCCGTGGATCGCTGGCCGAAAATCCCTTTGTAATCCTGGTGGCTTTCACAGTTGGGTTGCTGGTGATGAACCAGGGTATGGTGGTCCACATGCTGTTTCTCGCCAAGGATAGTAACCCCCTTCAGGGTAGATTGGATATGCTCCCCGTCCTGATAGAAGTTGAGGTTGTTTCGCGTCAGTTTTCCCCCGAAGGAAAAGGTATGAACGCTCACATGGCTGTTTCCTTTCTGGTCGATATAGGTGTTGTCTATCAGGCTGGCAGACTCCCTGTCATTCTGAACCTTGTAATAATCCACAATAGCATCCTTTGCCGCATAGATTTCCGTCACCGAGTTGGTGAGGGTTTCGTTCGATGTAAGGCTCTGGTGGCGTTCGATCACCTGGAGTTCCGCATTCTCTTCGGCTATGATCAGGTTCCTGGGCTGCAGCATCAGGGCAGACTCATTTCCGGTTGAGAAATGCAGGATTTCCACCGGTTTGCGGGGCGCTTTGTTTTTTGGGATATAAATAAAGGCGCCTTCCCGGGTAAAGGCCGTATTGAGGGATGTCATGGAGTCTTCCCGGGATGCTGCCTTATTGAAATAAACTTCGATAATCGGCCGGTACATGGGCTTGGTAAGGGCAGCGCTCAGCAGACAGATATCGACACCGTCATGAGTGGTTTCCGAGAGGTAGGAACTGTAGATGCCATCTATGAACACAATCTTGTACGTGTCCATCTCGTCCAGGAAATATTTCTTCACATCCCGGTATTCCAGGTCGTTATCCTCTTTGGGAAAAAGACTGAAATCCACCTTTTGCAACCTGTCCAGGGAGGTATATTTCCAGGCCTCGAGTTTCCGGTGCGGGAACCCTTTGGTCTCGAAAGTCTTAAGGGCCTCCGAACGGATCTCGTGAACCGGGTTGTTCATGTCAACCTGGTTTTCAAAGGCCATGAAAGAGGCGATTAATTTTTCTTTTAGCTCCATAGTTCTTTCGTTATGCTGCGCGATCCAGTCTTTTTCAAATTAAAGTACGGCTTCCTGCTTGACCCAGTCGTATCCTTTCTCCTCCAGTTCCAAAGCGAGTTCCTTGGTGCCTGATTTGACGATTTTCCCGTCGTGCATTACGTGGACGAAATCAGGGATAATGTATTCCAGGAGCCTTTGATAGTGGGTGATCACGACTACCGCGTTATCCCTGCTGCGCAATTTGTTCACCCCATTGGCCACGATGCGGAGTGCATCGATATCCAGGCCTGAATCCGTTTCGTCCAGGATGGCCAGTTTGGGTTGCAGCATGGCCATCTGGAAGATTTCGTTCCGCTTTTTCTCCCCTCCGGAAAACCCTTCATTCAGGGAACGTGAGAAGAATTTCCGGTCGATCTCAAGCAATTCGGCCTTCTCCCGGATCAGCTTGAGCATCTGGTTGGCGGGCATATCCTCTTCACCCCTTGCCTTCCGGGTTTCGTTGATAGCCGTCTTAATGAAATTGGTCACTGTAACCCCTGGGATTTCCACGGGGTATTGAAAGGATAGAAAAATCCCATTGTGCGCGCGTTCTTCCGGGGCCAGGTCTTCCAGGTCCTCCCCTTCGAAAAGGATCTTGCCCCGCGTTACCTCGAAGTCTTCCCTCCCTGCGATCACAGAGGCCAGGGTGCTCTTTCCGGAACCGTTCGGCCCCATGATGGCGTGTACTTCTCCAGGGTTAACCTCCAGGTTGATCCCTTTCAGGATTTTCTTGTTTTCCACGCCTGCGTGCAGGTTCTTTATCTTTAACATAGTCATTATTTTAAATAGTTTGATGCTTATCCCACAGATCCCTCAAGACTGATCTCAAGTAATTTTTGGGCTTCCACTGCAAATTCCATGGGAAGCTTGTTCAGTACTTCCTTACTAAAGCCATTCACAATAAGTGCAATGGCCTTTTCGGTGTCGATACCCCGCTGGTTGCAGTAGAAGATCTGGTCTTCTCCTATTTTGCTCGTGGTCGCCTCGTGTTCAATCTGGGCCGTCTGGTTTTTAACCTCTATGTAGGGGAAGGTATGGGCCCCGCATTCATTGCCCATCAGGAGGGAATCACACTGGGAAAAATTCCGTGCGTTGGTTGCCCTGGAATTGACCTGTACCAGCCCCCTGTAGCTGTTCTGGGACTTTCCAGCGGAAATTCCTTTGGAAATGATGGTGCTCCGGGTGTTTTTGCCAAGGTGGATCATTTTAGTGCCCGTGTCTGCCTGCTGATGGTTGTTCGTTACCGCAATGGAATAGAATTCCCCTATGGAATTGTCTCCTTTAAGGATGCAGGAAGGGTATTTCCAGGTTATGGCGGATCCGGTCTCAACCTGGGTCCAGGATATTTTAGCATTGCGCTCGCACAGGCCCCGCTTGGTCACAAAGTTGTAGACACCACCGTGGCCTTCCTTGTCGCCGGGGAACCAGTTTTGAACGGTGGAATACTTGATCTCTGCATCGTCCAGGGCAATGAGCTCCACCACTGCGGCGTGCAGCTGATTTTCGTCCCTGGAAGGGGCTGTACACCCTTCCAGATAACTGACATAACTGCCTTCGTCCGCGACCACCAGCGTCCTTTCGAACTGGCCCGTACCTGCCTGGTTGATCCGGAAATAGGTGGATAGTTCCATAGGGCAGCGAACGCCTTTGGGGATATAGCAGAATGACCCATCAGAAAACACAGCACTGTTCAGGGCTGCATAGAAATTGTCCTTGCGGGGGACAACGGATCCCAGATATTTCTGTACCAGTTCCGGATGTTCTTTGATGGCCTCGGAAATGGAGCAGAAGATGATCCCTTTTTCAGCGAGGGTCTTCTTGAAGGTAGTTGCCACTGATACGGAATCCATCACGATATCCACAGCCACACCTGCAAGCTTTTTTTGTTCTTCCAGCGGGATCCCCAGTTTTTTGAATGTTTCCAGCAGTTCCGGATCTACTTCATCCAGGCTGTCGTACTTCGGTTTCTTGTTGGGGGCCGAATAATAGGAGATATCCTGGAAGTCAGGTTTATTGTATTTGATGTTGGCCCATTCCGGTTCGGTCATTTCTTTCCAGATACGGAAGGATTCAAGGCGCCATTCGGTCATCCAGGCCGGCTCCTCCTTTTTCCTGGAAATAGCAATGACAACATCTTCACTGATGCCTTTGGGGAGGGTGTCCGATTCGATATCCGTATAGAAACCGTATTCGTACTCCTTGCTTTCCAGTTCTTTTTTTAACTCTTCTTCTGTATAAGCCATGCCTGTCTCGTTACATTAGCTGTTATTGGGGCGCTACCCCCGGTTATTCATGCATCCGACCTGTGCATCAAAGGGAGAGACTCTCCCCGCAACCACACGTTCGCTGTGCATTGGGATTATTGAACACGAAGCCTTTGCCGTTGAGGCCTCCCGAATATTCCAGGATGGTCCCCACCAGGTACAGGAAGCTTTTTTTATCCACGATTATGCGCACCGCATTATCTTCAAAGACCTTGTCCGTTTCCCCTGCCTGACTGTCGAACTTCAGTTCGTAGGACAATCCGCTGCAACCTCCGCTCTTGACACCTACCCTCACAAAGGCACTGCTGGTATCGAAGCCCTCTTCCTGCATCAGGGAAAGGACTTTTTGCTTGGCAGAATCCGACACTTTGATCATCATTAATTGGAATTAGTCTAAATAGAACACAAATATAGGGACTCTGACTGATTTTGAACGCATTCCTAACATTATTATAACGAATTGACTTATTGGGAAAAACTATGGTAGAATCCCCGTTATTCAGGGGGTTATGAGCATCGTTTCCCAAACACCTTTACAAACGGCTTCTGATTGGCGTAGTTTTGGTCCCAAATCCCATTCATTACGCTCTTTAGCCTAAGGAGTATTACTTTTACATCATGTTTGAAAACAAGGATTCAGAGAAAACAGGTCTGGAGGAATTAGGGGAGTTCGGGTTGATTGACCACCTGACGGGAAACCTTAAGCCCCGGCGGCCGTCCACCCGGATGGGTGTTGGAGACGATGCAGCGGTTGTAGAAATTGGAAACCGGCACCTGGGGGTCACTACCGACATGCTGGTGGAAGGAGTGCATTTTGACCTTGGTTATACCCCCCTGAAACATCTGGGTTACAAGGCGGTGGTTGTGAATTTAAGCGATATCTACGCGATGAATATGGAACCCCATCAGGTAACGGTTTCCATCGCAGTTTCCAACCGGTTTTCCCTCGAGGCCCTGGAGGAGCTTTACGCGGGGATTGCCCTGGCTTCCGGGATCTATGAAGTAGATGTGGTAGGAGGGGATACCACTTCTTCCGGCAAGGGTATGATCCTCTCAATAACCGCCCTCGGACAGGCTGATCCGGAAGATGTGGTTTACCGAAGTGGTGCCAGGCCAAACGATTTACTCGTGGTCAGTGGTGATTTGGGCGGAGCCTATCTCGGGCTGCAGGTGCTCAAGCGCGAACAGGAGGTCTTTAAGGTAAACCCGAAGCACCAGCCGGACCTGGAGCCTTATCATTACATCGTGGAGCGGCAGTTGAAACCGGAAGCGCGTAAGGATATAACGGCCCTCCTGAGGTCCCTGCAGGTCAGGCCCACATCCATGATCGATATCAGCGACGGTCTCTCATCCGAGATATTGCATTTATGCAAGGCCAGCAACGTGGGGTGCCGTTTATACGAGGAAAAGATTCCGCTGGACCCCCTCGTGATCCGCACCTGTGAAGAATTCAACTTGGACAGTTCCCTTGTCGCCTTGAGCGGCGGGGAAGACTATGAACTGTTATTTACTGTAGACCAGAAGGATTACCCCAAAATTAAGGGAAATCCCAACCTCACGGTAATAGGGCATATGACGGATGCAGATTCCGGAGCGATGATGATCGGAAGGGGAAGCGGGTCAGCTATACCGCTGACTGCACAGGGGTGGAATTCCTTCAGGAAACCATGAGAGGATCAGGCTACCTGTTGCTGGTCGTGCCTGTGTTTTCTCTGGTAGATGTTTTCAAGGGTGTTGTTGATCTCCCGGAGTTCAGGGGTTAGCAGCGAAAGATTCCCGCTGGCATCCGTAGTTACCTGCTTGCCGCAGTGAACGCACGAATATTCCTTGATGTGGGGAGTGACGTTCTTCGAGACGGTGTAGTGATGTCCGAAGAGGTTGCAAATAATTTTTTTCATTGGAGTAGGTGTTAGATTCGGGGGAGCCTCCTTCGTTTAGGCCTTTGTACTTTGCTTTTCTGTTATTCCGTATACGCTCGGTTTAAGAATCCAATGGACTTTACTTCAACGATTGAAATCCCGTTTTATTTGATTTTCGGACTGATTTTTCATCTTTTTTCGACAAAAGCAGGAATATCCTTCGGGAAACGTAATTTTGAAGGCTCCCGGACAAGGGAGGTGTACGTTAAAAATCGCATCAGAGAATTCCAATATGAAGCGCAAATCTGACTGGATACTTGCCCTGGCACTTTTTTCACTTTTTTTCGGGGCGGGGAACCTGATTCTGCCTCCACAGCTTGGATTTCGATCGGGGCCGTCCTGGTGGCTGACGGGTCTTGGGTTCAGTATTTCAGCTGTCATTATTCCAATGCTCGGAATCCTGGCCCATGCCAGGCTGCAGGGCAGCATGTTCGACTTTGCCAAAAAGATCTCTGCTGCCTTCAGCCTGGTCTACTGTTACCTGGTCTATGCGATTTCGATTTCTCTGCCCGCTCCACGGACAGCTTCCGTGACCCATGAAATGGGCATTGAACCCTTTTTGGGTACGGATGCAATCTGGACCAGCCTCATCTATTTTCTGCTGGTCTTCCTGCTGGTTATCAACCGTTCCCGCATTACCCCCCTGATAGGAAAATTCCTCACCCCGGCTATTCTTTTGGTCCTGCTGATCCTTATTGGCAGCATCTTTTGGCTGGAGCCGGGCACATCAGGGGTAACCCTGCTGGAGCATCCGGTTTCGGCCGGAATTCTGGAAGGGTATCAAACCTTTGACGCAATCGGGGCCGTGGTGGTCGGAGGCGTTATCCTGGTCTCCCTCAACCTCGAAAACCCGGGGCTGGAGAGCCGGCAGCGCTTCCTGCATATCTCACGTGCCGGGTGGATGGCGGGTCTTGGATTATTGCTCCTTTATGCCGGACTGATTTTTTCCGGGTCCTTATTGCAGGGGGAATTCCCGCAGGACCACAGCCGGACCGAACTGCTGAGGGGGATGAGCACCCTGGCCCTGGGCACTTCCGGCAACGCTTTTCTGAGCATCCTAATCAGCCTGGCCTGTTTTACAACGGCTGTTGGGATTATCACAGGGACATCGGATTTTATGCAATCCAGGTTCGGGGGATCACCGACCGCCTACCGGACTACGGCCCTGGTTGGCTGTATCCTGGGCGTACTGATGGGGCAGTTGCCCGTGGACTATATCATTGCCGTAGCCCTTCCCGCCCTGATGTTCATTTATCCGCTGACCATCGTACTGATCCTGTTGAATGTGCTTCCTGAAACCTGGACGCCAAAACCTGTTTTCCGGGCGGTGGTTTTTACCACCCTCCTCTTCAGCATCCCGGATTTTCTGGAAAGTCTGGGGGCGGCAGCAACCGGCAGGTGGCTGCAGTCCTGGTGGCCCCTGCAGGGGTATCAAATGGGCTGGGTGATCCCTGGGCTCGTGGTGTTTATAGCCTCAAGCCTCTATATCAGGTCAAAGGGGCGACCCGCAGATTGACGAGTCATTCGCGGCCATGGCTGTGAAATTTTTGGATTTCGGCCCGTTGGCGTATGTTTATCTCAAAATCCGGCTATGGAAGCCTACTATAACTACATAAAATCCCTCCATCTGATCTTCGTGATTACCTGGTTCGCAGGACTTTTTTATATCCCCCGCCTGTTTATCTATCACATAGAAGCCGGAGAAAAAAAGCAGGACGAGAAAGAGGTGCTAACGTCCCAGTTCCGGATCATGGAGCGGCGCCTTTGGTATATAATTACCTGGCCCTCGGCCATCCTGGCTACGCTGTTTGCCCTCTGGCTCTTGTGGATCATGCCTGCCTGGCTTTCACAAACATGGATGCACATTAAGCTGGGGTTTATCCTGCTCCTTTTTGCGTATCACCTAAAGACCCATCAGATGTTCCTTCATTTCCAGAGGGAGGAGCCGGGCTATACTTCGCGTTACATGCGTATCTGGAATGAAGGGGCCACCCTGATCCTATTTGCGGTGGTCTTTCTCGCAATTCTCAAACACAGCTTCCAGTGGTTCTACGGCCTGATTGGCCTTATCGGACTGGCCTTCCTGCTTATGCTCGGCATACGCCTGTACAAAAAGATCCGCGAGGGAAGGGAATAATCAGCAGCGGTAATTGGTTCGTCAGGGAGACCCTGGCCACTGCGGACCCGGACCATGCCTTTATTTGGTGGCTTTGGCGTGATAATTGCTATCTTTACGGGTAAATCCTGAAGCTTGTTGAGGAAGTTATCTTTGCGGTCTAGGATCTTTGTTTCCATGATCCTTCTGGTCCTGATCGCTTCGGTGCTCATTGCCGGAGTAACTGTTTACCAGTACCGGGAACAGTCCAGGGATTATCACGAAGACCGTCTCGGCAGGAAGGAACAGCAGATCAGGCAGGCGATCACTTTTGCCCTGCAGCGAACCACCTACCCAATTACCACGGACTATCTTTCCCTTATTTTCAAAGATGAGATCTACCGGATTGCCATCATTGAAAATGCCAACTTCAACATCTATGATCTGGAAGGACGGCTCATAAAGAGTTCCCGCCCGAAGTTCGACAACGATTCGGTGCTCATCAGACTGGACCCTCATGTACTGGACTCCCTCAAGAACAGCCTGGACAAGCGCTATGTGGAGGCCAGCTCGGCGGCGGGGTACAAATGGCAGGCCTCCTATTCCTACATCACAGACAGCCATTTCAAACCTATCGGGATCCTTCATCTTCCCTATTTTGAAGAGAATTCCTTCTACGATACTGAGTTGAGGGAATTCCTAATGCGACTGGGTGCCGTATACATTTTTATGTTGCTGCTGGCCATCGGACTGGCGTATTTCATCTCCAAATACATTACCAGGTCCCTGCAGACGGTAGCCGAAAAACTGAACCAGACCCGCCTGGCACGGACCAATGAAAAAATAACGATAGAGGATCCCAGTATTGAAATCGCACAATTGGTGGATTCCTACAATAGCATGATCGATGAACTGGAATTCAGCGCTGCAAAGCTGGCCCGCAGTGAGCGGGAGCAGGCCTGGAGGGAAATGGCCAAACAGGTGGCCCATGAAATAAAAAATCCGCTTACCCCAATGCGGTTGAGCATTCAGAGTTTTGAGCGGAAGTTCGACCCTGAGGATCCCGAGATCGAAAAGAAGGTAAAGGAGTTTTCCAGGACCCTGATCCAGCAAATCGATACCCTGAGCAGTATCTCGTCTGCATTTTCAAATTTTGCAAAAATGCCGGCCCAGCAGAATGAGACCCTCAATGTGGTGGAAGTCGTAAAACTCGCTTTGGATATCTTCAACGAACCCTATATCCACTTTATGAGCGATGAGGAGCACATTATCGCAAAGATGGACCGGACCCAGCTTATCCGGGTGGTTACCAACCTGGTCAAAAATGCCATTCAGGCGCTGCCGGACCAGCCGGATCCGCGCATCCTGGTTTCAGTGTCCTCAGAGGCAGACAAGGCAATTATTTCCGTGGCAGATAACGGGAAAGGCATTGAGGCGGCGTTCACGGATAAAATATTTGAGCCGAAGTTCACTACAAAGAGCAGCGGGATGGGGTTAGGCCTGGGCATGGTGAAAACCATTGTGGAAACGTACAACGGGACTATCGATTTTACCTCTCAGCCCGGCAAGGGGACGGTTTTCAATGTCCGCATACCAAAGTAAAATTGTAAACAAACCATTGTATCATGACCTTTGAAAATGTACAGATAGAAGTGGAAGATGCCGTTGCCCTGGTTTTCGTCCACCGCCCGGAAAAGTTGAATGCGCTCAATCGCAATACGATAGGGGAACTCCACCAGGCGTTCAGGACCCTGGAATCAGACCCCCAAATACGAGCGATCATCCTCAGGGGTTCAGGCCCCAAGGCGTTTGTTGCGGGTGCCGATATTGCCGAATTCGCCAATTACGGGGTGGAAGAAGGAAAAGAACTGGCTGCCCGCGGCCAGCGGGATCTTTTTGATCTGGTGGAAAATCTCAGGACTCCTGTAATCGCTGCTATCAATGGCTTTGCCCTTGGCGGGGGGTTGGAACTGGCAATGGCATGTCATTTCAGGGTAGCCAGTGAGAATGCCAAAATGGGCCTTCCGGAAGTTTCCCTTGGGGTGATTCCGGGTTATGGGGGCACCCAGAGACTGCCCATGCTGGTGGGCAGGGGAAGGGCTATGGAAATGGTGCTGACAGGCGGGATGATAGGTGCCGAAAAGGCCCTGCAATGCGGTTTGGTAAACCACGTGGTGCCCCTGGAAGAACTCGATGCCTTTTGCCGGGAACTCGGCGCAAAGATCGCAAAGAACTCCCCTGTGGCCATTTCGTATGCAATAAAAGCGGTAAATGAGGGTTTTAGTAGTAGAAAACCCGGCTTTCAGATGGAGATTGAAGCCTTTGGTACTTGTTTTGGCACCGATGACTTCAAGGAGGGAACCTCTGCGTTCCTCGAGAAGCGGCCTCCTGAATTCCCCGGGTTCTAAACCTAAATTGCCACCATGTTACGAAATCTGTTCCTGATAGCGGGCTTTCTGGCTTTCTTGTTTTGCCAGGCACAGGAAATGCCACTTGATTATCACTTCGGTGAAAAGTATAAGGACCGGTATAAATATTCTAACCTGCTTTCTTTTTCCGAAACGATCTCAGGGGAGAAAATCCTTGTAAGGGCCTATTATACGGGTATCCTTTTGCGACCCAAAGGGTATTTGATCGAACGCTACAACCAACAGCTTGAGCTTATAGATGAATACAACTATAAGTTCAGGGAGGCCGATTTTGTACATGGGTTTATCGCCAATGGGCAGATCTACCTGCTTTTTCTGGCCTATGACCAGGAACAGTCCGCCTATGAGTATACTGTACACCAAAGTCCGGTCGGCAATTATAACTTCAATGTGCATTCCCTGTTGACCATACCTGCAAAACAGGTAGACCAGCCACTTGAAAAGAATTATTTCAACCGGGATTTCAAATCAGGGTTCACCACTACCGTCCTATCGGATCCTGATGCGCGTACCTTCAGTATCAGCATCCTCCGTAACCATGAAAAGGAACTCGAGCATCGCATCCTGGTTTTTAACAACCAGCTGAACAAAATTCTGGATGTGGATTTTTCAGAGCCCAGTGAGGAAAAAAATTACGCTTTTGAGGAAATGGCGGTTTCCCCGGACCTTTCTTCGGTTTATCTGGTGGGCAAGGCCTATGTCAGGAAAAGGCGGTTTAAAGAAGGGGAACGCAGGTACCAGTATGAGCTATTGAAGCTGAACAAAAGAGGTGTAAAAACCCGCATCTTTGATGAGCCCGGCAAATATTCAGAAGCCATAAAGCCCCTTTGGCGCAAGGACAAACTCGTCTGTGCAGGGTTTTATGCAGACCGGAAGGACAACCGCTACAATGGGTTGCAGTATTTCCTGCTGGACCCGGAAGACCTAACAGTCCTCAAGAGCAAATACAATCCGTTTTCGGAGCAATTCATGGTCGATAAATTTGGTAAGGACACGGATAAGGCCATTAAGAACCTTGTATTTAAAGAGGCGCATTTTACAGAGGATGGTTCCCTGCTGTTCAACGCCGAGGAATTTTTTGTAACCGAAAGCATGCAAACCAATGCCAGCGGGGGCCGGGTGCGAATAGAGAGGTACCACCATAACGACATCGTAAGTGTCAAGCTCGATGCTCAGGGCGATTTGGTCTGGGCCAGGAATATCAATAAGACAGAAGTCACACAGGGAGACAGCGCCTATACCTCCTACAGTTCTTTTACAAGGAACGGACAGACCTATTTTTTCATTTGCTCCTCAGCAGAGGAACCACAGTTGATCAACAACAAGCGCGTACTTTTTAAGCAGGGGTACAGCCGCAGGCGCAACGTTTTTGTTATACAACTGGATCCGGAAGGGCAGATGAGTTATGAAAAAGTAATGGATGCCGCAGAAGCCCGCCTTCCACTTATGGTCTCCAAACCCCTTATCAATACTGAAGAAGACCGCCTCCTGTTTTATGCCAAGCAGGGGAGCCGCAAACAATTGGTTTCCATTCAGGTCAGGGGGTAAACTTTTTTAGAATAACCCCCGTAAGGTATGTTTCTTATCAGGATAAAATCCATATATTAGGAAATATTCCTGATTCATGTCAAAGCCTGATCCAAAAACCCTTCACAAAGGCAGGGGTGCCCAGAAATCCCAACACAACCGGTTTGAAAGGCTCCGTCATGTACCCAGGGCAGATTTCCGGGAATACAGAATCAGGGAAGGGGAAGACACATCCACCCGTACCGAATATCTCAAAGTGCATCCCAGATCCATCGTAAACAAGGTGGAAAGCCCTGATGTTGGCATGTCCTACAGCATGAACCCCTATCAGGGATGTGAACACGGCTGCGTGTATTGCTATGCCCGAAACACGCATCAGTACTGGGGTTACGGCCCGGGGCTGGATTTTGAATCCCGAATTCTGGTAAAGGAGAATGCTGCGGTCTTGTTGGAGAATCAGCTGAGAAAACCCTCCTGGAAAGCGGCCCCCATTGTACTTTCTGGAAATACGGACTGCTACCAGCCGGCAGAGAAAAAGTATTGTCTGACCCGGGCATGCCTGAAGGTTTTTCTCAAGTACCGGCATCCGGTTGGGATCATTACCAAGAACGCACTGCTGCTGAGGGATCTTGACCTGTTAAAGGAATTACATCAATATGGGCTGGTAGGAGTACATATATCCGTAACTTCCCTAAATCCCGAGACGCGAAGGCTGCTGGAACCAAGAACGACTACCACTTCCCAAAGGCTTAAAACCATTGAAAAGCTGGCCGAAGCCGGAATCCCGGTCAATGCAATGCTCGCCCCGGTCATTCCCGGGATCAACAGCCACGAACTTATGGAGCTGGCGAGGGTGGTTGCGGATGCCGGGGCCAGGTCCTTTGGTTTGAATGTCGTCCGGTTAAACGGCGCCATCGGTGAGATCTTCAGCCACTGGATTCACAAGGCAATGCCAGAACGGGCCGATAAGGTGCTGAACCAGATCCGCGCGTGTCACGGGGGAAGGCTGAATGACAGCCGTTTCGGGATTCGAAATAAAGGGGAAGGGCCCCTTGCCCAACAGATACACAGGATGGCACAAATATGCAAAATGAGATACTTTTCGGGCCGGGAATTTCCCAGCCTTAACACGGGGCTGCACCAGGACTACAAAACCGGTCAGCTAAAATTGTTTTAAGGATTTGCAAATAGGTCAATTCAGATCACTTCCCAGCCCTCTCGGTAGCTTCCGTGTACCCAATCATTGGCTTTGTCGAAATTAGTAACCTTCATATTGGCCCCATCCCACTGGATTTTTTTGCGACCCGGAAATTCAAAACTGGCCCTCCCATTCTCCGGGTTCACAGTGCTCTCCCGGTACTGGAAACTCCTGATAGCCAGATTCCCCATCAGCACGGCCTCTGTCAGGGGGCCGGCTTTGCTGAAGTCGGAAGAAGTCGGGGTCCCGTTCAGGCAGCCCTCCACCCAGTTGGCCTGGTGGCCTCCCGTATCACCGGGGACACGGGGATACCTGGCAGCAGGAGGGTTCAAAAGGCCCATCATCTCAGAAGGCAGCAGGCGTGCATTTCGGGAATAGACATCACATACCAGTATACCCTTGGTCCCGTAGAAGATAGTTCCCCCTCCGGATCCGCCAATGGTTTCACCGTCCTTCAATTCGTCGGGGAGGTCGGGAAGGATGCCCCCGTCGTACCAGTTCAGGGAAAGAGTGCCATGGGCCGGGGTTTCAAATTTCAGCCGTACAACTGAAGAAGCAGGGCATCCCGCGCTGTAGTCCGCAAGGGCAAAAGGTCCTGTCCAGGCAGTGGTACAGCTCGCTTCCGCTTCCTTTGGATAACCCAGGTCCAGGACGCTGAAGGGGGTTTCCATGATATGGCAGCCCATATCTCCAAGGGCACCCGTGCCAAAATCCCACCATCCCCTCCAATTGAACGGGAGGTAATTGTTGTTATAGTCACGCATGGCAGCTGGGCCCAGCCACAGATCCCAGTCCAGTTCGGGAGGGATGGGGTCTGCCCCCTGTGGTACCGGGACACCCTGGGGCCAAACCGGCCTGTTGGTCCAACAATCCACGCGCTCGACGGTTCCGATGACCCCGGCTTCCACCCATTCCCGTGCTTTTCGGCTGTCATCGCTGGAGGCCCCCTGGTTTCCCATTTGGGTTACAATTCCCATTTCCCGGGCTACCCTGGTCAACAGGCGGGCTTCCCGAATATTATGGGTAAGGGGCTTCTCTACATAAGCATGCTTCTTTTCCCTCATAAATGGCAGTGCAATCGCAGCATGGGTATGGTCTGGGGTGGCCACCATAATAGCATCCATGTCCTTCAGGTGTTTGTCAAAAACAGTGCGAAAATCTTTGTACCGCGCCACCCCGGGATATCTGTTAAAGGCACTGGCAGCCATTCTGTCGTCGACATCACAAAGCGCGACGTATTTTACTTTCATGGTTTGATCCAACCCCATCATTACGCTTTCTCCCCGTCCGCCCACACCAAAGGCTGCCACATACAGCGTATCGCTTGGCGGGGTTTTACCTTTACCCAAAACATAGCTGGGAACAATTGTGAAAGCTGCAGAACTCGCGGCGGCATTTTTAAGGAAGGCTCTTCTTCGCATGGAATGGTGAATTTGTGTTTGTGGCGAAAAGATACAAAAACTTGGGCCCGCAAAAGGTCTCAGGCAGACCCGTTCCATTCCCGGTGGAACTCCTCGAGGAAGTTCAGCATAAACTGGTGCCTGTCTTCCGCGAGTTTTTTGCCGGTTTGCGTATTCATCCGATCTTTCAGTAACAGAAGTTTCTCATAAAAGTGGTTAATGGTCGGCCCTTTGGACTTCTTGTATTCAGCCTTGCTCATCCCGGGATTCGGCGGAATGTCAGGGTCGTGGAGCTTCCTTCCCCCATAGCCCCCATAGCTGAAGGCCCTTGCGATTCCGATAGCCCCTATCGCATCCAGGCGGTCCGCATCCTGCACCACCTGAAGTTCTTTGGATTGAAAGGTCTTTTTTTCGGGATCAAGGCTATTCTTAAACGAAAGATGCTCAATGATCTTTACCACGTGATTTCGAGTCCTGGCGGGGATTTTGACAGACCGCAGGAAGGAATCCGCTTTTTTCGGCCCGATTTTTTCGTCTCCCCCGTAAAACTTCGCATCGGCAATATCATGCAGGAGTGCAGCCAGGCTTACCACCAGAATGTCTACTTCTTCCTCCCGGGCAATCAGCAGGGTATTCCGAAAAACCCGCTGTATATGAAACCAGTCATGGCCACCTTCGGCTTGCCCGAGTTCTCCCCGGACATATTCAACGGTCTTTTCGATGATCCGGGCATCATTCATGAATCTACAACTTTGATGTTGTCAACGATTTGTTTTTCAATATTGATCAGCATTTCTTCCGTACAATCCCGGGCGGGCAGTGGGGGATGGATTTTGAATTCCAAATGATTCCCCAGGCCCAGCGGGAATTTTCCGTACCGTAGCATTTTCCAGGAATTGTTGATGCTGACCGGGAGGATATGGGCAGAAGGGGCATTTTCAATAAGGGCCTTCAGCCCGATCATTCTGAAGGGTTTGGGATTCCCATCCCTGCTTCGGGTTCCCTCGGGGAAAATCACGGCGCTGCGCCCTGTCCTTTCAATATATGTACCAAGGCCTGCTATCGCCTTCAGGGCCTGCCTTCGGTCCTTTCGGTCGATCAGGACCGACCCGCCGTGGCGAAGGTTGAAAGAAACACTGGGGATTCCCTTGCCTAGCTCCCTCTTGCTTACAAATTTTGGATGGTAGGCCCTCAGGCGCCATATGATCGGGGGGATGTCATACATGCTCTGGTGGTTCGATACGATGATCAGGGGCCCTTTTTCAGGCATCTTGTCAGGCATCCGGAAGCTGTACCGCGTTCCCAGAATATGCGTACACCCCATCAGGCAAAGATTCAGCAGGCTTACGCTTTTCTTGTGGGTGTTATAGCCGAAGAAGCTGAGGCAAATCCACTGTACCGGATGAAAGACAAGCAAGGTCAGCCCGAAGAAAATCAGAAAGAGAAAGGACAGCGGATAAGACACTATTTTTTGCATACCGGTACAAAAATAAAAAACCGCCTGAGTGAAGCGGTTTTTATATGCTAAACGAACCGTTGCCTAACAAAATTCGTCATAGGCCTGTACGAGGTTATCCGCAATCATTTCGGCAGGTCTGCCTTCGATATGGTGACGCTCAATCATGTGCACAAGTTCCCCGTCCCGGAAAAGGGCCATGCTTGGGGATGAAGGCGGAAAAGGCACCATCATACTTCTTGCCGCGTCCACAGCCTCCCGGTCCACTCCCGCGAAAACGGTAATCAGCCGATCCGGTTTCTTTGGGTTCTGCAGGCTTTGTTTGGCGGCCGGCCGGGCATTTGCCGCGGCACATCCGCAAACGGAATTAACCACCACCAGGACTGTACCGTCCTGATTGATGGCATTTTCAACGGCCTCGGCAGTATAGAGCTCCTCGAATCCGGCGGATGCCAAATCCTCGCGCATGGGTTTTACTAACTCTGCTGGATACATAGTAATTTATTTTTTTTGTTGAGTTCACAAATGTACAAAAACAGAAAGAGTTAAAAGCGAAAACTGAGATGGGAAGCTGTCGGGGTCATTCAGGGTGAATCCCCTATCTTTGCGCAAATTTTTTGGTGCATGGTCAAATGGATTGGTGCCATAGTGGGTTACTTCTTTTTCAGGTTCCCCGGGGCCCTGCTCGGATTTTTCCTTGGCAGCCTCATCGATGGTATAAGCCGGAGGGGGGGAGACATCTTCCAGGAATTTGGCCGGGCTCATGTTTCTCCCCAGGATTTTGAGCTGCATCTGATCTCGCTTTGTTCCATAGTGATCAAGGCAGACGGGAGCGTAACACAGGAGGAACTCGATTACGTCCGTCAGTATTTTCTCAGCACCTACGGAAGGGAGAAGGCCAATGCCATTTTCCGGACCTTTAACGAGGTTATCAAAAAGCGGGAAATTTCGGCCCAGCGGATTTGCGCCTTTCTGAACCAGAGGACGCGCTATGAGGTCCGGCTTCAGCTGGTGCACTTCCTGTTCGGGATAGCCGGGGCCGACGGGAGGGTCAGTCCTGCAGAAGTAGATAAACTTCGTGAAATTGCGGGCTATCTGAAGATTGGGCCCCGTGATTTTGAAAGTATCAAGGCGATGTTCTTCGAGTCGGCCGATACGGCTTATACCATTCTGGAGATCGAGCGGACTGCAAAGGATGAGGAGGTCAAGAAAGCCTACAGGAACATGGCAAAAAAATACCATCCTGACCGGGTCAACACTCAGGACGAAGCTATCCGTAAAGGCGCTGAGGAGAAATTTAAACAGGTACAAAGGGCTTACGAGCAAATTCAGAAAGAACGGGGCATGTAGGCCCGGGGCAGAGGTAATACCGAAGGGATATGGAAAACTTTTGGTTCTACACCAAACTAGGATTTTTTCACGTGCTGGACCCGGTCGGTTATGACCACGTGCTTTTCCTCACTGCTCTGGCACTTCCCTTTTCATTTTTGCAGTGGAAAAAGGTCTTCTGGCTGGCTACCCTGTTTACCCTGGCCCACTGCATTTCCCTCGCCCTCGCTGCCTATGGGATCGTCGAAGTGGATCCGGGACTTGTGGAAACGCTCATCCCTATTACCATCCTGGTGACGGCCTTGTTCAACCTGTATATTGGGGAAAAAGGAAGTTCCCTTCGGCATGCCTTTAGCCTGGACCTGGTGGCGACCGGATTTTTCGGGTTGATTCACGGCCTCGGCTTTTCCAACTATTTTCGGATGCTGATGTCCGGAGAGGCAGATAAAACCGGACCCCTCTTTGGGTTTGCTGCTGGGATTGAAGGGGCCCAGCTCCTGGTCCTGCTGCTGGTTTTGTCCGTTACCTTCGGGGTCCTGGAGCTGGTAAAAGTCAACAGGAAATACTATATCTGGGCCGTTAGCCTGCTTATTGCAGCGATTTCCCTGAAACTGATCTTTTTCTGAGTGCGCCGGGAGTATTTTCACTTAAAATTAACCAGGGAGGGTTTGCCAGGCTATCCCAAAGCCGGTATATTAGTGAATTCCGGTACGAAACCCCCGGCTTGGGACGTTATCAGAATGTAAAGTGAAAAGGAAGAAACAAGAAAAATACGACAGGGCCTATCTTCGGATGGCCTTCGAATGGGGTAAACTGTCCTATTGCAGGCGAAAAAGGGTCGGGGCGATAATCGTCAGGGACCGTATGATTATCTCTGACGGGTACAACGGAACCCCTACGGGATTTGAGAATATCTGCGAGGACGAGGAGGGCTACACCAAATGGTACGTGCTGCACGCAGAGGCGAATGCTATTTCGAAGGTTGCGTCCTCTACCCAGTCCTGTGAAGGTGCCACCTTATATATAACCCTTTCCCCCTGCCGGGAATGCAGCAAGCTGATTCACCAGTCCGGAATTAAACGGGTGGTTTACCAGCATGCATATAAAGACGATTCGGGCCTCAGCTTCCTGGAAAGGGCAGGAGTGGACCTGGTACACCTCCCGGTAATCGAGGACCCCATTGAAGTAGATGAAGATTGATTTGAAGAAAACTTACTACATAGGACCTGCCGTGGTGGCCTTTTCTTTGGCCCTTGGGATTTTTGTTGGGGGCAAGCTCCATTTTGACGATAGCCCGGAAAAACTCTTTACGACCAACTCCAAAAAGGACAAGCTCAACAGGCTGATCGATTATATCGATTACGAATACGTCGACGAAGTGGATACCGACAGCATCGTGGATGTTACCGTGAACAATATCCTGGATAAGCTGGACCCGCATTCGGTCTATATTCCCAAAGATGAGATGCAGCGCGTCTCGGAAAACATGAAAGGTGATTTTGTGGGCATCGGAATCAGTTTCTACATCTTCCGTGATACCATTACCATCACCCGGACCATTAAAGATGGCCCCAGCCAGAGGCGCGGATTGAGGCCCGGAGATAAAATCCTGATCGCCGACAACGACACTCTCTTTGGCAGGGACCTCTCCAACGAGGAAATTGTAGAGCGGCTGAAGGGACAGGAAGGGACCGATGTAGCCCTGACCGTCTACCGGAAGTCGGAGGAGCGTACCTTCAGGGTTCGCTTACAGCGGGACCGGGTACCCATTCGCAGTATAGACGCATACTACATGCTTCGGCCGGATATGGGTTATATCCGGATGAACCGCTTTGCGGAATCCACCTACGAGGAGTTCCGCAAGTCACTGAAAGAACTTAAATCAAGAGGGGCTGAAAAACTGGTATTGGATCTTCGCGATAATCCGGGAGGCTACCTGAATATAGCCGAACTGATTGCCGACGAATTCCTGCCGAAGGGGAAGCTAATCCTGTTTACCAGAAACAAAAAAGGGCAGGTTGAAAAGACCTTTGCCACTTCCCGGGGGGCATTTGAGAACTATCCGGTATTCGTGCTGATCAATGAGCGGTCGGCATCTGCCTCAGAAATCATCGCCGGGGCACTTCAGGACAACGATATAGGAACCATTGTAGGGAGGCGCTCCTTCGGGAAGGGGCTTGTACAGCGGGAGATGGACCTGGGCGACGGTTCTGCGGTCCGCCTGACGGTTTCCAGGTACTACACCCCTACCGGTCGGTCCATTCAAAGGGACTACAAGAACGGGTCTGAAGATTACTACCACAACTACTTGGCACGCCGTCGAAGCGGCGAGCTGGAATCCATGGATAGCATCCACGTGGCAGACTCCCTGAAGTTTACAACCCCGAAAGGGAAAGTGGTCTATGGTGGTGGCGGGATAATCCCGGATGTTTTTGTGCCGATTGGGAGCAACGAGGAAGAAGCCATGACCGTACTTGACACCCGTGAGTATTTTTCATCCTTTGCCTTTGAACATCTTGAGGAAGACCGTACCCGTTATTCCGAATTTTCTACCCCGGAAGTATTTCTAAAAGGGTTTACCACGGACGATATTCTTTTCGACAAGCTGATGGAATTCATGTCCAGGTATAACAATTTCGGGCTAAATCTGCGGGAATACGAGGACCAGTTAAAGCTGTATATTAAGGCAGCAATCGCCGAGCAGTTGTTTTCACCTGACCTGAAAGCAGAGATCCTCGCACCTGCCGACCCCATGCTGCAAAAAGTCCTTAGCCTGGATAACCCCACCCTGCAGAACTCGGGAAGCGATTTGTAAGGCGGCCTTTAGCGGTCTTCGTCCAGTTTCTTCTGAATTTTTCGCGAAGTATTGTATATCAGCAACAGTATGATGGCACAGAGTGCCGCAACGATGCCGATCAGTGCGATAAGGCTGTCTCCCTGCAGGGGCTCGTTGAAATCCACAATGGTGACATTATAGGCGATAAGCCCAAGGGCCAGCAGGATGAGTATGGTTAGAAGGACTTTATTCATGTTCCGGTGATTTGGTCAGGCCTAAAACAGCCCGTTAACGTTCGTGGCAAAAAGTTTCACGGCAATAGCCAGCAGGATCACCCCGAAGACCTTGCGGATGACACTTAGCCCCCCTCGCCCCATAACCCGGGCAATCCGGGGTGAGGATTTCAGAACAATGTACACAAAGATAATGTTAAGGATGATGGCGATAATAATATTGATTACCTGGTATTCTGCCCGTATCGATAACAGGGTAGTCAGCGTTCCCGCACCCGCGATCAATGGAAAGGCAAGCGGGACCACCGAAGCCGATTCCGGGGCCTCATCCTTGTAGAGGGTCACTCCGAGGATCATTTCAATGGCCAGGAAAAACAGGACAAATGAACCTGCCACGGCGAATGAATTTACGTCGATCCCAATCAGTTTGAGGATCTCCTCCCCAATGAACAGAAAGGCTATCATAATGATGGCAGCCACTACGGAGGCCTTCTCAGATTGGATATGACCCACTTTTTGCCTCAGGCCAATAACGATGGGGACACTCCCGACGATGTCGATCACGGCGAACAGGATCATGGTTGCTGAAGAGATCTCCCTTAAATTCAGTTCCATCAGTGCGAATTTACAATGTGGCAAAGGTACGTTTCCCCATTTTACTGCAAAAGCCTTCCAGATTTTTAAAAACTGGGTTCCAGGGGGATTCAATATCTTTGATTTCTGTTTTCAGTCGGCAAGTCGTATGTTTCAAATAGGCAGGACCCTGGTGTCCGAGGAAATTCTCGAAGAGGCATTTGTTTGTGACCTTCAGGCATGTAAAGGGGCCTGTTGTGTGGAAGGCAGCGGGGGGGCACCCCTGGAGGATGAAGAAACCCGCGTTCTTGATGCCATTTATCCGCAAGTCAGAAAATTTCTGAGGCCTGAAGGGATTCGTGCCATAGAATCTCAGGGCACCCATGTCAAGGGGTCGGATGGAGACTGGGAAACTCCCCTGGTGGAGGGACGGGAATGCGCCTACGTGGTCTTTGAAAACGGAGTGGCCCAATGCGGCATCGAGATTGCTCAGAAGGCAGGGGCTGTATCCTGGAAAAAACCGGTCTCCTGTCATTTATATCCGGTCCGGGTCCGGGAGTATACTCAGATAACGGCCGTGAATTATCACCAGTGGCATATTTGTGATGCGGCCTGCCGGCTTGGCCAGTCCCTGAAGGTGCCTGTTTACAAATTCGTAAGGGAGGCACTTCTTCGGAAATTCGGGAAGGAGTGGTATGCCGAACTGGAAGCTGTGGCTGAGGAGCACCTCAGGTCGTAGGTATTTTTAAGATTACCTGAGTGCCGGCCACACTGCCATCATCTTTGTAAAGATCTTCGACGGACAGCTCGAAACTGTTCTTGTGAATCCGGGAGAAATATGCCAAGCGGTCCCGGGTTATGGAAATCCCCATGGATTTGCGTTTTAACACCCTGTCTTTGTTCAGTTTTTCTGATGCTTCCCTACCAATCCCGTTGTCGCGTATCCTAATAGTTATATAGCCTTTATTGACCTGGTCCACTTCCAGCAGGATTTTCTTTTCCCCTTCCTTGGAAGACAGTCCGTGCCATATTGCATTTTCCAAAAAGGGCTGCAGGATCAGCGAGGGGATCCTTACCGTTTGCGGATTGATGTCCGGTGCTACGGTCACTTTGAAATCAATCTGCTCCTCGAAACGGATATTCTCGATATTCATGTACAACTTCACTGTTTCCAATTCCTCATTAAGGGAATTTTCCCTTACGGATGAAGATTCCAGGATGCTGCGGACGAGCTTGGAAAACTTGTTCAGATAGAGGACAGCGTTTTTTTGTTCGTTATTGATGATGTAATGCTTGATCGAATTCAGGGAATTAAACAGAAAATGCGGATTCATTTGACTGCGAAGCATGCTTTGTTCCAGAGCCATGATCTTCTTTTCGATTTCTATCCGGGACTGTCTGTAGGCAATATACAGGATCATGGCAATAAGCACCATCAGGAGGGCCCCTGTCAATAGGGTAGACTGGTTTCGCCTGAGTTTCAGGGTGACGATCTCATTTTCCCTGGCGAGCATTTGCATCTGTAGATCCCTCTTTTCGCGCTCAGATGCGGATATCAAATCATTTGCAAATTGTATGTTACGATTGGTAATAATTTTACTCCTTGTCGTCTGGGCCGTTGTGTAATATTTCAGTGCCTTTTCGTAGTCTCCGCGTGCTATCCATAAATCGTGGAGCCAGGTATTAGCGTCGTATATATAGTTGGTTATATTTAATTGACGGGCCAGTTGGAGCCCTTCGGACAGATACTTCTCTGCCAACTCATATTGCCCGAGATTGTTGAGAACCCACCCGTATTGGATATATTGAAGAGAGAGGAGTTCCTGATCTGTATCAGCGGCTCCCACAACCATCAACGAGCTAATGAGTTCCTGAGCTTCTTCAGCCAGGTTCTGATGTGCCAGGACGTGAGCCCTGCCAACAGAATTTAGAACCAATAACCGGTCTGATCCTAAAAGGTGATTGATCTGAGTTGATTTTTCGTAATGGGATAAGGACTCATTTAATTTCCCGAGTGCTTCAAGGCTTTCCCCTTTTGCATTATAACTATAAGCAA
>SBFL01000404.1 GCA_006227965.1 Bacteroidota bacterium
TCCGTCATCGGAAGTTTTGCCGACATCAACTCCAAGTTCCCTCTTCAGTGCCTCCAGGACGTCCTCTGCACCATTGACATGGCAGCTGAGGTTCCTGCACACCTGGACAAGATGTCTGCCCACGGGTTCGGTGAACAGCATCGTATAGTAGGTGGCGACCTCAAATGTGCGGACATGGGGAACACCTATGAATTCGGCAATAAAGGTCAAAGCCTCCTCGGAAAGATGGCCCTGGATCGATTGAACATAGTGGAGGAGAGGAAGGATGGCGGAGGCAGGTTCCTCGTAGCGGGCAAGAATATCCTCCATCACCTTCAATTCCTGGCCACCGAAAATTTCAGCACCTTTCATCATCGATCGATTTCTCCCAGAACGATATCAAGACTGCCGATGATGGCGACAACGTCGGCCAGCATGTTGCCTTTGGACATGGTCAGAAGAGACTGAAGGTTTACAAAGGATGGCGGTCTGATCCTCAGCCGGTAGGGTTTGGGACCGCCGTCACTGACAATGTAGAAACCGATCTCACCCTTGGGCGCTTCAATAGTGCTGTAGACCTCTCCCTCGGGAGGGGCAAGACCGTCGATCACCAGCTTGAAGTGGTGGATCATGGCCTCTATGGAATCCTCCAGTCGCTCTTTCTCCGGAAAGACATACTTGGGGGATCTCTCGATATAAGGGCCCTCAGGCAGACCGTCGAGAAGCTGCCTGAGCATCCTGGAACTCTGTCTCATCTCCCTGAGCCTGACCATGTAGCGTGCGTAGACATCACCTTCGGGGAGAACCGGTATTTCGAAATCCAGTTCACTGTAAACCTCGTAGGGCTCGTCCCTCCGGATGTCCCAGTCGACGCCCGATGCCCTCAGTGAGGGACCTGACAGTCCAAGACTTATGGCTTCCTCCCGGCTGATGCAGCCAACATTTTTCGTTCTCGTCATCCAGATGCGGTTTTTCGTGAGCAGCCGTTCGTACTCGTTTATCTTGACGTCGAATTTGTCGACGAAATCCTTCACGCGGGCCTCGAAACCCTCCGGGATATCGCTGGCCACTCCCCCTGGCCTGAAATAGGTCGGCATCAATCGGGCGCCCGTGGTCATCTCAATGATGTCGAGGATGTCCTCTCGCTCCCTCATACCGTAAAAGAGCATCGTCATGGCCCCTACATCAGCCGCGTGGGTTCCCAGCCATAGCAGGTGGCTCATGATCCTGGTAAGTTCAGCGATGATCGTCCTGATATACTGGGCTCTTTTGGGCGCCTCAAGCCCGAGGAGTTTTTCAACCGCCAGGATGTAGGCCAGATTGTTGCTTCCGGAGGCAAGATAGTCCAGTCTGTCGGTGAGAGGAAGCACCTGGAGATATTTCTTGTCCTCAGAAAGTTTTTCGACCCCGCGATGCAGGTAGCCTATGTCGGGGATGGCGTTGACCACGACCTCCCCGTCAAGCTCCAGGATAACTCTCAGGACCCCGTGCGTTGAGGGATGGTGGGGCCCCATGTTGATGGTCATTATTTCCTGTTTCGCCACCTGGCCCTCCTCACCATTTCACCTGTCCGCCAAGGGGAAATTCCTTGCGGAGAGGATGTCCTTCAAAACCATCGGGGTTAAGGATCCTCCGTTGATCCGGGTGGCCGGCGAATCGGATGCCGAACATGTCGTAAACCTCTCGCTCGAGCCAGTCGGCTGTTTTCCAGACCCCATACGCCGTGTTGACCTCGAACCCCTCCTCCACCCTTGTTTTGATCCGGAAGCGCATCTTGTTCCCGATGGAGTACAGATGGTAGACGATGTCGAAGGGAGCATCCTTTCTGTCGGCCCAGTGCACTGCTGTCAGATCTGAAAGGAAGTCGAAGGCCAGATCGGGATCGTCCCTGAGCAGTGTCAGGACATCGACACATCGATCAGGGGTCACGACAACCGTCACTTCGCCCCTGAAGGATCCGATCTCCACAATGGCATCATCGTGGTCCTTCCGGAGAGCCTTGACGGCGGGGTGCTGTTCCAGGTCTTCGTTCTGGTAATTCTGGCGATTCCAGCTGGTCGTCAACTTTCCACCCTCTTTGTCGGACCCACAAAGCCCGGTTTTATATTCCTGGGTTCGGCTGAGAAGTTCGGTTCACCGTCGATCTTCATCTGGAGCGTCATGAGGCCGTGAATGAGGGCCTCCGGCCGAGGTGGACATCCAGGGACGTAGACGTCAACAGGGACAATATGGTTGACACCTGGCACCACGCTATAGGTCTGAAAGACCCCTCCGCAGGTGGCACAGCTGCCCATGGCCAGGACGTAGCGCGGCTCGGACATCTGATCATAAAGCTTCTTCAGCACCGGGGCCATCTTGTTGGTCACAGTACCCGCGACGATCATCAGGTCCGCCTGGCGTGGAGAGGCCCTGAATACCTCCCAGCCGAAACGGGACATATCGTATCGGGAACAGGCCATTGAGAACATCTCGATGGCGCAGCAGGCCAGTCCGAACTGCAGCGGCCATAGTGATGACCTTCTGCTCCAGTTGATCAATGAACTGACGGATGTAAGGAAAATGTTGGCCTCTTTCGGCCCGGAACCACGGTATACGCGTGTAGGATTCTTGCTCATGACCAGTCCAGCGCGCCCTTTCTCAGAATATAGATGTATCCGAACAGGAGAACGACAATAAAAAGAAGCATCTCTATAAAACCGAAGATCACCGGATCGAAGCGGCTGAAGAGAACCGCCCACGGGTAGAGGAATACGACCTCGATATCAAAAAGGATAAACAGCATGGCAACAAGATAGAACCGCACGTCAAAACGCTGCCGCGCGTCCTTGAAAGGGACCATGCCGCATTCGTAGGTGGATACTTTCTCAGGGTTAGGGTTCTTTCGCCCCAGAAAAGAAGAGACAATGACCATCCCGCCCCCGATAGCTGTCGCGAGGGCCAGGAAGATCAGGATGGGAAGATAGCCGATAATAGCGTTTTCCTGCAAAGCGCAGCCTCCAAACTTGAAAACCTCGCAAAAGTCGCCCAGACCTTCCTCGCGAGGTGGGGAAAGGTTGTCCCCCGATTATTCTGTCATTTGAAGATTGATCTCCGTGGTTATCCGCCCGATTGGGCACTCGCCACCCCTAATCCCTGGCAAGACCTGAAAAACCCCGGATTCCCTGATGGGCCCTGCTCAGAACCCACCAAATCCCAGGGTGGTGAAGAGCATTAACTTCCACCCACCGGAAAGAACAGGTGAGGGGCTATTATTCAAACTGTTAATGGTCTGACAAGGATTCGCCACTGATTGTATACAAAAAACAAGGAACAAAGTCCACACAAAAAATACAATCTTTCACAAAAACCCCATTGTCATTCCCCCGGTGTTTGATCAAGACCCTTTTAACCCTTTTTTCTTGACATGGCAACTAGGCTATGATAGATGGAAAGCCTTTAATTTTAAAGGATAATTTTACGTGAAAGGGAGCCGAAACAATGACCAGGTCCAAAGAATTGTTCACTGATGCCCAGTCCATCATTCCAGGTGGGGTCAACAGCCCCGTGAGAGCGTTCAAATCAGTGGGGGGTGATCCTCCATTCATAAAAAGAGCTGCAGGTTCTTCCATCGAGGATGTGGACGGCAACACCTATGTCGATTATGTCGGTTCCTGGGGGCCTATGATCGTAGGCCATGCCAATGAGGAGGTTCTGGATGCGATCATCGAGGCTGCCAGAGGAGGGACGAGCTTCGGTGCTCCCACAGAACGGGAGACAGAATTGGCAAAGATGGTCATCGCGGCGGTCCCTTCTATCGAGAAGGTCCGCATGGTCAATTCTGGAACTGAAGCAACAATGAGTGCGATCAGGGTTGCGCGGGGCGTCACGGGGCGGGACAGGATCATTAAATTCAACGGCTGCTATCATGGCCATGCTGACGGCCTGCTCGTCCGTGCCGGTTCAGGGGCTCTTACCCTTGGTGTACCGGACAGCCCGGGCGTTCCCGCTGATTATGCGCGCAATACTCTTATCGCCGAGTACAACGACACCGAATCGGTACAGAGACTCTTCGAGGAAAACCGTGGCGAGATCGCTGCGGTGATCGTGGAACCGGTTCCGGGTAATATGGGGGTTATGGTCCCTGCAGAAGGTTTCCTGCAGGACCTGCGGAAGATCACCGAGAAAGAAGGGGCCCTGCTGATATTCGATGAGGTGATGAGCGGGTTCAGGGTGGCCCTGGGCGGGGCCCAGGAGCTGTTCGGTATAACTCCGGACCTGACCACCCTTGGCAAGGTTATCGGGGGAGGACTTCCTGTGGGTGCCTACGGGGGGAGGACCGAGTATATGTCCCAGGTTGCCCCCGAAGGACCCATTTACCAGGCCGGCACTCTCTCGGGAAATCCTCTGGCCATGGCGGCAGGAATAGCGACACTCAGCATTCTTGAGCGACCCGGGACTTACGACACCCTTGAAACAACATCTGCTCAACTGGCAGAGGGTTTGGCCAAAATAAACGGGAAGCTGGGTGCGGACCTTGCTTTTAACCGGGTGGGTTCCATGTTCACCACCTTTTTTACCCCGGGTCCCGTTAAGGATTTCGAAGGCGCCAAATCCTCAGATACCACCAGGTTCGGGGAATACTTCATGGCTATGCTCGAGGAAGGGGTTTATCTGGCACCATCCCAGTTCGAGGCGGCTTTCGTATCCCTGGCCCACGCTGATCGGGACGTGGAGAGGACACTCCGGGCCCACGAAAAAGCCCTGGGGAAGGTCCTTTAAAGATCAAGCCCTGCTTGACATTCTGAAAGTCACTTTGTAAGGTTGTTGCCGTTTTCTTTGAAGCCCATTTGGAATTGTTCGTTCAGATCCACATTCGTGTTGACTTTCTGTACGAAATCTTTTCCTCTTTTTGCTGAAACAGACCTGACCATCAACTTAAATCCGGGGTTGGGCAAGGGCTTCTGATATGGGAAAGCCGAAGCTATTCTACGATCTTTTAAAATACAGCAGTCTTGGGCTGGAGATGGGTGCCGCTGTCGTCATCGGCCTCCTGATGGGAATCTATCTTGACAAGAGATTCGAAACCTATCCCTGGTTGACCTTGCTCTTTATGTGCTTCGGTTTTGTGGCTGCAACAAAAGCCCTGATCAAAGCCCTTAAAAAGGGGATCTTCCTGGAGGAAGAGGGGGAAGAATGATCCCCGGCAGCGAAACCGGTAGACTCGGGCGTCTCAAACTGTGGATTGCCGGCTTGACCCTGGTGCCGGCCCTGATAATCCTTGCCGCGGGAAATAATCACTTCGCCCTGGGGTATTTTACAGGCGGCATGTTGATCCTGCTGAATTTACTCGGTACCGAACGCTCGGTAAAAGTCTTCATGGGAGGAGAGGGATTGGGGAGAATCCTGGCCATTCTTTTCTACACAGGAAAGCTGGCCCTTGCTGCTGCCGTTGTTGGGATTATCCTGATCAAAAAGCTGGCTTCCCCGGTAGCCCTTATGCTTGGATTGTCAACACTTCTGGCAGCGTTAATATTTGACTTTTTTATATTTCCAATAGATAAAGTGGACCAAAGGAGCGTTAATGGCAGCTGAAACTTTCATCATTCTGGACCATACACCACTTCACAGTGCCCTTGAAAAGATCGAAGGAATCGACCCTGCCCCCATCATTCATGCGGGACTGGTGTCCCTCCTGCTCGTCGGACTGGCCATTACGGTAAGCCGATCCTACAAAAGCAATCCGAGGATCCATCAAGAGGAAAAAACGTTCACCATAACCAATTTCATGGAGATGATAGTCGGCGGCCTGCTGAACTTCATGCAGCAGACCATGGGAGATCATGCCAAGACATTTCTTCCTCTCATAGGTACTACGGGCATCTTTATCCTGATCTCCAATCTCCTTGGTACCATCCCGGGGTTTGACCCACCCACAAGCAACCTGAACACCACACTGGCCTGTGCTATAGTCATTGTGGTCGCTACCCACTACGTCGGTGTTCGCACCCATGGGGTCAAATACATCAAACATTTTATGGGTCCCGTGCTGTGGCTGGCGCCTTTGATGTTTGTTATCGAAGTAATAGGTCATCTGGCGCGCATATTAAGTCTTTCCTTCCGTCTGTTCGGCAACATGTTCGGAGACCATATGGTGCTTGGGATCTTTATGGGACTGGTACCGCTTCTCATACCGGTCGCTTTCATGGGATTGGGGGTCTTTGTGTCCGTGGTTCAGGCTTTCGTGTTTACACTGCTCTCAATACTCTATATCAGTGGAGCTCTAGAAGAAGCTCATTAATCAAGAAATGCAAGGCAATATAAAAAGATCTTATTAGACTCTTTAGAAAGGAGGTTTACATCAATGAAAAAAAAGGCCGCTATCATACTTCTTGCAGCGTTCTTCCTGCTGACTCTGGCCCCGTTTGTTCTCGCCGCTGAAGAGGCTGCTGCTGAAGCCCTTCCCGGGAATACGGGAGCCTTTATCGCTCTCGGCGCAGGGCTGTGCCTTGGTATCGCCGCTTTAGGTGGATCCATTGGCCAGGGGATCGCCATCAAGGGTGCCCTTGATGGAATCGCGAGAAACCCCGGTGCTTCAGGGAAGATCATGACCCCTATGATTATCGGGCTTGCCATGATCGAGTCACTTGTCATCTATTCTCTGGTTGTTGCGCTGCTTCTGGTATTTAAAATATAACCATCAGCGGGGAGTGCTGGTACACCTCCCCGTTTTTCGCAGTCTTTATGTGAAAATGATTACTTTATCAAGCTCGAGGGGCCTGGTGGAGTGGATCCAGGCCAAGCATTGGAAAGGGGAACAATGATGAGGCAAATTCTGTTCATACCCTTAATCTTTTTGCTCATCGCGTCGCCTGCCGCAGCTCTTACAACCTCCGATTGTTTTGATTGTCACTCTGACGAAGACCTCACCAAAACAGTGGCCGGTACAGAGATGTCCCTCTATGTCGATGAGAACGTCTTCAACCAATCCATCCATGGGGACATGGATTGTACAGACTGTCATGAGGATCTCATGGATGCGGAGGATGAACACGAGGAGTCTCTGGAGGCCGTCCAGTGCGGCAATTGTCACGACGATTTCATGGAGGCCATGGAACAGGGTGTTCACTCACCGGATGTGGCCCGTGTAAAAACAGATCTACCGACCTGCGCCAGCTGCCACGGAAAACATGACATCCTGCCTGCCGATAATGTCCGGTCCAGCATTTACGATCTGAAGGTTCCCAACACCTGTTGTCAGTGCCATGGTTCCGAGGATGTCGCCTCCCGCCATCCCGGCATCGAATTCGATGTCTGCTCCGAGTATGAAGCTGGTATGCACGGAATAGTTCTTATCAAGAGCGGTGTGATATTTTCAGCTGTTTGCAATGACTGTCACGGCAGTCACGACATCCTGTCTGCACAGGATCCGTCCTCGCGGGTGAGTCACAACAACGTCAACAACACATGCGGAACATGCCACGCCGGCATCGTCGAAACCTACAACTCGAGCATTCACGGAAAACTGTTCAGGGAGGGGACAGGAGAAGCACCGACCTGTCCATCGTGCCACGGAAACCACCGTGTGGATCGTGCTATGGATGACGAGTTTCTTGTCTCTGTTACCGACAGATGCTCTGGATGTCATCCGGAGGAGGCTGACACCTTCAGGGATACCTATCATGGTCAGGTCACAGGGATGGGGTATGCACAGGCTGCCCAGTGCCCGAACTGCCACGGCGCTCACGACATCCTGCCCCGCGAGGATCCTTCATCCAAGATCCATCCCGCCAATCTGGTAGAAACATGCAGGGCGTGTCATCCCGGTGCCGGCACTAATTTCACAATGTACATGCCCCATGCCGATTATCATGACGCCAGCCGGTATCCCTACCTTTATTATCTCTATCTGGCCATGGTGATCCTTCTGTCGGGGGTCTTCACATTCTTTGGTATCCACACCCTGCTGTGGTTCCTTAGAGCCCAAAAGGAAGAAAAGAGCAAGCGGGCCTAGGGTCCGACAACATCCGGGGAGGTTACGATGAACGAACATGCACAGGTTTCACATATGGAGGCAGAACCAAAATGGTATATGCGTTTCATATACTACCACCGTTTTCTTCATGCTCTGATTATTACGAGTTTTCTCGGCCTGGTCCTGACGGGGATGCCCCTGAAATACAGTGAAACTGGATGGGCTCAGACCTTGGCCAACTATCTGGGGGGGATTCAGACAGCCGGCTTTATCCACCGGGTCTGCGGCGTGATCACCTTCCTCTACTTCTTTCTCCACATTTTCTATGCCCTGTACTATGTCATCAGGCTCAGGGAAGAGCCCTTTTTCAAATGGCTCTTCGGTCCGAACTCCATGGTCCCCTGGATCAAGGATCTCGAGGATGTTGTCGGACACATCCGATGGTTCCTCGGAAAGGGGGAGCGCCCAAAATTTGACCGCTTCACATACTGGGAGAAATTTGATTATTTTGCTGTTTTCTGGGGGGTGGGGATCATCGGAATCTCGGGGCTCTTTCTCTGGTTCCCTGTGTTTTTCTCGAAATTTCTGCCCGGATGGGTCTTCAATGTCGCCATTATTCTCCATTCCGACGAAGCCCTCCTTGCTGCAGGCTTTATCTTCACAATACACTTTTTCAATACACATCTGAGACCGGAGAAGTTTCCCCTGGACGATGTGATCTTTACCGGGCGGATTACCGAAGAGGAGTTGATGCACGAAAGACCTCTTGAGTACAAAAGGCTGGTAGAAAAAGGGAAACTCGAATCCATTCGCACCACACCTCCTACAAAAACCCTTCGGATCTGGTCCCGCATCATCGGATTTACAGCCTACGGCGTCGGGCTTATCATGATTCTCTTTATCGTCTATTCTGCCCTTCGGGAGATACACTGACACCTTGTGCCCCGCGGAGAAATGACACCTCTCCGCGGGGCGTCCTTCTATCCCCTTGATCCTATGGCAAATCCGCATCAGCATTGACATTAATCAAGCAGGTGTGCTAAAAATCTCAAACATACTTGTTGTTCACAAGCCCTGCTTTGGACATTCATGTCAAGGGGTAATCCTGACAATCGGCATTGTTTCATCGAATATCTGTGGAGGGATAAGCGGTAACGTTCCATGAACCAGAACGAGAGGAAAGAATCCATGAAGTCTCCCCGTGGGTTGGGCAGGTTCCTCGACCTGATGAGGAAACTCAGATTTTATGAGATCCTTCTCCTGATCTTTATCCTGCTCGTCATCGGTGTGTGGAGTGTTTTTGAGATCACGCAATCCTCGGTCTTCTGTGGAAATACATGTCATATCATGCGCCCTCATTACAACGATTGGAAAACGTCCAGCCATAACCAGGTTTCATGCGTGGAGTGCCACAATCCTACCGGGGATGATGACCAATTCGCTTCTCGATGGAGTGCCCTGGCCCAGGTTGCCAGTTACTTTACACGGACATACGGTGAATGGACCCGGGCTGAAGTAAGCGATACTGGATGCCTCAAGGATGGATGTCACTCCAAACGGCTTCTGGATGGGCAGGTCACCTTTCAGGGAAATATCCTCTTTGACCACAGGCCCCATCTTCAGCAGCTCAGAAGAGGGAAGATCCTGCGCTGCTCAACATGCCATTCCCAGGTGGCCATGGGAGACCATATCACTGTGGTGGAAGATGCCTGCTTCATATGCCACTTCAAGCAGGGTGCGGGCTACTCGACAACAGCGAGATGCACCCTTTGCCACGGTTCTCTTGAGGATCCATCCGGAGCCATGGATGCCAGATTTGACCATACCGATTATCTTGAACGGGGTGTCAATTGCGAAAGGTGTCACTCCAGTATAATATCCGGCGACGGCAAAATTGAAGAGGATAAATGTTTGAGCTGTCACAGTCTCCCCGTGAAGCTTGTTCTGTCAGAACCGGTAGAGATCCTGCACAGGAAACATGTCACCGACCACAGCGTTGAGTGCGATGACTGTCATGAACCGATTCGTCATACCATCGTGAGAGAACTGACCACAGCAGGTTTTGACTGTTCATCATGCCATGACAACAGGCACTCCGGGATCCTCCTGCTGTATCAGGGAAAAGGGGTTAATAACATAACTCCTACGCCATCCCCCATGTTCCTGGCTCAGGTGGGATGCCGTGGTTGCCACATCGTCCCCCAACAGCCCCCTGATGAAACCCTGGAACTCACCGGCCAGACTATGAAGGCCGTGTCAACGGCCTGCGATTCCTGTCATGGAGATGGCTATAACCAGGTGCTCGGGACCTGGAAGAAAGATACCGAAAGTGCTGTCCGTACAACCGGCGCCCTTCTCGCAGAGGCTGAAAAGGCCCTCGCTTCATCACCTCCGGAGAATCCCACGATCATCGAAGCCGGAAGGTTACTCAAAGAGGGGCGCCACAACTTCCTGTTCGTCAGAGCCAGTGTGCCCATTCATAACACCGACTACGCTCTGGCCATCCTGGATAAAACCGTAAAAGATCTGAAAAAGGTCATAACCCTTACAAGGCAGGTGAATGATGGTGTTCAAGAAAGTCAGCCGAATTAAGATCCCGGAAGCCACGATCAGGCGTCTTTCACTGTACGACCGGTGCCTGGAGGAATTCAACAAGGGCGGAAAGAAGATCGTGTCCTCATCGGATATCGCTCGAAAATGCGGGACAAACCCTGCTCAGATCAGAAAGGATTTTGCCTATTTTGGGGAATTCGGGGTCAGAGGAGTTGGTTATTATGTTGAAAACCTCCAGGAGGACATCAAGAGGGCATTGGGAATCGATCGTTCCTGGAACTGTGCTCTGGTCGGAGCCGGGAACCTGGGCTTCGCGCTTTTGGGGACAGATTCTTTAGCCGAGAGAGGTTTTCGGATCTCGGCTATTTTCGAGCGGGACCCCATACTCGTGGAAATGGGATCGTTCCAGGATATCCC
>SBFL01000284.1 GCA_006227965.1 Bacteroidota bacterium
ACCCCATTTTGCTGCTTCATTTGCCAGGGAAGGGGCCCATTTGCGCGGTGGGTATTACCTACGGATACGCCCAGGGGAATCCTTTGTCGCATGTGGCTTCTGGAGCCCGAACAAAGAGGATCTGCACCGGGTCCGGAAGGAACTGGAGGCAAATGCCACGGAATTCCGGGAGGTAGTCAACAGGCCTACCTTAAAAAAATCCTGGGGCGGGCTCACCGGGGAGTTATTAAAAACTGCCCCGAAGGGATTTGACAGGGAACATCCGGATATTGACCTCATACGCCTGAAACAATTCATTTTTGTCAGATCTTTTTCGGACAGTGAAGTGCTCGCCACCGGGTTTCTAGGTACTGTGGACCGATGCTACAGGGACATCCGCCCTTTTTTCGATCTGATGAGCGAAATCCTGACAACAGACCTGAACGGGCAGTCCCTCCTAGACAAGTGAGGGGGTCAAAAGCTGCAACTGGTCTTTGAGACGTTCAATGACCATGTTCATCATCCGTTTGTTCAGGGCCGAGGAATTTTGGATATACCTTTCGTACTCCTGTAGTGTGAATTGCCCAATCAGCATGCCCTTGAGGGAATTGCGCAATTTGATGTCCTTTTGGATGGCATTCTCGATATACCTCATTTTTTTTTCGTGCTCCAGATCGAAAAAGCAGCCTTTGTGCTTGATGGCATAGTTCCTGAAGGCGGCCAGGAGCAATTCATTCTGAAGTTTGATAACGGGCCTTAGCGTGTGATTCTGAAAATACGCATCTGAAGATTCTTCTGCCTGAATGGGGCGCTTGGGAAGCTCCGGCCGGATCCGGATCAGATCGGTTGAACGGGAACTCATCTCTGATGGGTTTTCCTAAAATTACCCAAATCAGATGCTTTGAGGGTTCCCGGGTCCAGAAGTTGTTAACGGGTTTATAAACATCCGGGTTTTGTTGGCAGGACGGGAAGTAGGATATTGGGATTGCACGCGCCCGGCGGGATGTTTACCTTTAATGAAAACCGTGAAACCACCAGACCTATGTATGCCTCCATAAACCCCTACTCGGGAGCAATCCTGAAAGAATTTACACCGGTCACTGAACAGGATCTCCATAAAAAGATAGCGGCCTCCCAGGAGGCTTTCCCGCAGTGGCGAAAGATCCCGCTATCAGGGCGGCTTGCCTTGATAGACCGTCTAGGATCAGCCCTGCTGGCACAGAAAGAAGAATTGTCCCGGGCAATGACCGCGGAAATGGGAAAGCCGATTAGCCAGGCACGGGCGGAAATCGAAAAATGCGCCTGGGTTTGCCGCTATTATGTGGAGCAGGCAGCAGCACATCTGAGCCCAAGGAAAGTGGTTACCGAAGCTTCAGATTCCTATGTAAGGTATGACCCACTGGGGCCCCTGCTGGCAATCATGCCCTGGAACTATCCCTTTTGGCAGGTGTTCCGATTTGCGGTCCCGGCCCTTGCCGCAGGGAATACTGTTCTGCTGAAGCATGCTCCGAATGTCTGGATCTGCGCCGGGATGATCCAGGAGCTTTTTGACGCTGCCGGCTTCCCGCCTGCGGCATTTCAAAACCTGTATATCGGGGAAGCTCAGGTACCCGCGGTTATAGCATCACCCCATGTGAAGGCTGTCACCCTTACAGGCAGTACTAGGGCGGGAAAGGCGGTGGGGGCACTCTGCGGGGCCCACCTGAAGAAGATGGTCATGGAGTTGGGGGGAAGCAATGCGCTGATCGTATTCCCCGATGCCGATATGGATGAAACCCTCAGGGTGTGTATGGATGCGCGATTTCAAAATACAGGCCAAAGCTGTATTGCCGGCAAGCGCCTGCTGCTTCATTCAGAAATAGCCGAGGAGTTTACCAGCCGGCTGGTGACTGAAGTAGGAAATCTCCGCTGCGGTGATCCTTCGGATCCACAAACCTACATCGGGGTCCTGGCCCGGGAGGAAATCGCGGAAAATCTGGAGCGACAAATGAAGGAATCAATTGAAATGGGCGCCACCTTGGGGTGCGGGGGAAGGAGGGATGGGACTTTTTTCCAGCCTGCCGTTCTGCTGGGCGTAACTCCTCAGATGCCTGTTTTTAACGAGGAAACCTTCGGTCCGATGCTGGCGGTGACTCCATTTGATTCTGAGGAAGCAGCCGTTTTGTTGTCCAATCAATCCATGTATGGACTGGGCGCATCTGTATTTACAAAGGATTCCTCAAGGATTCAAAGGATGGTTCCCGCCCTGGAAGAAGGAGCAGTGTTCGTAAACAGTCTGGTGAAGAGTGACCCAAGGCTTCCTTTTGGAGGAGTGGGTGCCTCGGGCTACGGAAGAGAGCTTGCCGCAGAGGGTATACGTGAATTCACAAACGTAAAGACCGTATACATTCATTAACTCCGGACCGGCAGGGATCCGGCAGTAAAATCTGCTGCATAAGGGTTGCGATCATATCAGGCATTGCAGGAGTACCAGGATACTCAAAATCAATATTTTGACAAGGATTTGCATTATGTGTTTATTAATTGGCTACTTAAATTTAGGAGATCGGGGACGAACCCCATACCTATTTAGGAAAAGTTTATTTTATACTTAACAATTTTTGGGAATTGGAAAAAATAGGGCCTAATGGGCCCAGGAGTGCAGGTCATCGATTTTAGGACCTATCTTTGAAGGAAAAAGGGGGCGATGCGATTTCACACACGTAAATGGATCAAGCCGGAAGACCTGAACGCCAACGGAACCCTGTTCGGGGGAAGGCTTCTGGCATGGATCACAGAAGAGGCCGCGCTCTACAGCATCATTCAACTGGAGAACAACAAAATCGTCCTTAAGTACATGTCAGAGATTAACTTCATCCATCCCGTCGCCCAGGGGGATATTGTGGAGATCGGGATTGAAGTAGTGCGTTTCGGGACATCATCCATCACCCTGAAATGTGAAGCCCGGAATAAAATGAACCATGAGTCCATTGCCACGGTGGACCAGCTTATCTTCGTAAATCTGGATGGGCAGGGGAAACCAAAGTATCACGGCAAGACCCGTGTGGAATTTGTAAAGGACAGAATTTCTGCCAAAGATCAGTCCTGAGGCCAGCTTTTAGCAACCGCCTGAACCTGATCGAGTACCCTCATGAGGTTTCCGCCCCACAGTTTTTCGATATCATCCTCTGAATAGCCGCGCCGGACGAGTTCCAGGGTCACGTTTAGTGTTTCAGAAGCGTCCCGCCAGCCCTGAATACCTCCCCCGCCGTCAAAATCTGAACTAATGCCCACGTGGTCAATCCCGATAAGTCCTGCCATATAATCAATATGATCCACAAAATCGGCAACATTCACAGGGGGAGGGGCATCGGCATTTTTCGCAGCAATGCCATCTGCAATGGAAGAAACTATGCGGTAGTTAATCATATAGGCCTCCTGCTGGGCATCTGTCTTCTCTCCCAATTCAGACCGGTCAAACCACGGAATCCCCAGGGAATCTGCTACATTCTGGCGTATCACCCGCATGTAATCTTCCCGGGCATTGTTTTTTTCCTCATTGATATAAGCATCCAGGGCAACCGTCTGTACTACGCCCCCGTTCTCCTTAAGCCTGAGCAGCTGCGCATCGTCCAGGTTCCGGCTGTGGTTGCAAAGGGTCCTGGCAGAAGAGTGTGAAGCGATGATAGGAGCTTTGGACAAGGTTAGCATTTGCATTACAGCTTCCTGGGACGGATGGGAAATATCAATCATAATACCAATCCTATTCATTTCAATTACAGCCTTTTTGCCCAGGTCACTTAAACCATTATATAGCCATATGCTGTCCGCCTCTCCTGTGTTGGAATCTGAAAACTGGCTGTGGCCGTTATGGGCCAGGGAAACATATCGGGCTCCCAGGGAGTGGTATTTCTCAAAGTTGGAGAGGTCTTCCCCAATAGGATAGGCATTTTCCACCCCAATCATGGCCACTTTTCTTCCGGAGGCATGGATTGCACGGGCCTCGGCGGAGGACCCTGCCAACCCTATCCGGTCTGGGGCAATCTCCTCGCAAAGGCGGTGGATCGCTTCGAATTTGGACAATGCATTGGCGCTGGCCTTTTCATATCCCAATGGGGTAAGGGAATCCTGACCGGTATACACGATGAACCAGGCGACATCCAGACCGCCCTCTTCCATTTTTGGAAGATTAACCTGTGTATTCAACCTTTGGGTGTAATTGACACTGTCGGTAAAGTTTTTCACATTGATGTCCACGTGGGTATCGAATGTCATCACTTTCTTGTGGATCTCCAGAGCCCTTTCTTCCAGGCTTTTTTCCTGGGTTTTCTTTTTGTCTTCCTGGCAGGAAACCAGCAGAATAAGAACGGGAATAAGCCAAAATATGCGCATGTCAGTTTTGTTTTTACCTACAATTAGCCGGGTTTTACAACAGGTTTCGAAAGATAGGGAACATTTAATTGTCAGCCCCTGCATGAATCCGGATTTTTAGGTGATCAATGCGTTTTGCCGATAAAAACAAGCACTTAATCCGAAATAATGCCCATTACATCCAAAGACTTGCTCGATCAGCTGGCAGACCTTCAGCTGGCCCTTGAAGGATATTCCTATGAAAAGCTGAATGTGGTAGAGGCCAGAGCCCTTAAATCGTATTTCGAAACGTTTCGAAGCCACCTGGAAGAGAAAATCTGGAATCCCCGTGCGGAAATCCCCCAAAATATGACTGGTTCTGCAAATCCGGTGGGTGATACCCTGGGTATGATCACCTCTGTGAGCCATGACCTTCGGAATCCACTCAACGGAATCATGGGTTTTACCGACCTGCTGGGGTCAACCGAACTGAATTCCGATCAGCAGAAATACCTGCAGGCAATCCGCCTGGCCTCGAAAAATTCCCTGGAAATTGTCGATGAACTTCTGCATTTCAGCCGCCTGAAATCAGGGATTGAAGCGCAATATGCCCTGCCTTTCCAGCTCGTACAGATATTGGGGGAAACAAGGACCTACATCCGGGCTTTGCTTGAGGGTAAGCCTGTTAATTTTGAGCTTTATATCGAGGGGTCCCTGCCGGATATGGTGACGGGAGACCCTTCTAAACTGCGGAGGATCCTGATGAATTTACTGGGGAATGCCGTTAAATACACTGAAAAAGGATCCATAGAACTTATCATTCGTTCCGAGCCAGCAAGGGATAGATGTATCCTCAAATTCAATGTAAAGGATACGGGAATCGGGATACCCCGGGCCGAACTCCCCCATATTTTCAAGCCCTATTACCAGGCCGGGCTGGACCGGAAGGATGCAGGGGAGGGGCACGGCCTTGGACTCAGCCTGGTGCGCAAACTCATAGGGGAACAGGGTGGATCAATCCGGGTGAAAAGCCGCGAAGGGAGGGGAAGTAACTTCCAGTTCGAACTGCCCTATAACATTTATAAGGAAGACGTCAGCGAGGCTGTTGTTGTAAAACCCGCAGCGCCGATGGAAACGGAACTCCGGGGGGCCCACATACTTATTTTCGAAGACAACCCCTTGAACCGGGAACTCCTGGAAGCCCGGTTGGACAAATGGGGATGTCGCGTTTTCTCAGCACCCAATGTGCCTGCCGGGTTACGGCTCCTGCAACAGGAAGCCATCGATCTGATCCTGATGGATTTACGAATGCCCCTTATGGATGGGTTCGAGGCTACCCGGCGTATCCGACAGCACAGGGAGGCCCCGGTTCGAAAGATCCCGATCATTGCCCTGACGGCCGATTTTTCCTCGGCGGAACAGGAAAAATTCCGGAAATCCGGAATAGACGACCTCCTGCTTAAGCCGTATGACCCCGCATCGCTGTACGCGTCAATAGCCAATCAGATAAGGCGTACCAATAACCGAAGGGATAAATCGGACCTCCGGCATGATTCCTTCCCGGAGCTGAAGGTCGAGGGCAGGCTGTTCAGCCTGGATTACCTGGAAAAGGAATGTATGGGGGACTTCCGGATGCTTGCCGACCTGGTAGGTCTGTTCAGGAACAACCTCCTGGAATTTGCAGGGCGGATGAAGTTTTATTTGAAAGAAGGCAACCTTCAGGCCATTCAGGCAAGTGCCCACAAGGTGATATCCGGACTTAAACTGATTGAGGCAACCGAGCTCCTCAGGATTGTGGAGGCGATTAGGTTTGCCGCGACTCAAACGAGGGATTTAAACAGTGCCGCTCTGGCATACGAGGAATTCCTGGTACTCTACCCCAGGGTAGAGGAAGCACTTGAACGTGAAATGGACAAACGGAAATAACATGCAATCCAAACGCCTGTTACTGGCCGAAGATGACCCCATGCTGGCTTCCCTGCTGAAGTACCGCCTGGAACGGGGGGGGTATACCGTAGACCTTGCCGCTGATGGGCGGGAAGTAAAGTCCTACCTTGAAAAACAGCTTCCGGATGTTATTGTAAGCGATATCATGATGCCCTACTTCTCGGGTATAGAATTGGTTGATTTCCTCAGGAGCGAACTAAAATCAACCGTTCCGGTCATTATCATATCCAATGCGGGAAATGAAACGAACATCCTCAATGCTTTTAGCCTTGGGGCCGATGACTTTATCTCGAAACCCGTGAGTCCGGCAGAACTAATGATACGGGTTGACAAACTCACCCGAAAACAGACTATTTGACCCTGCCATTTATTACATATCGCCCCTTCCCGCTGGTGAACCCACCCAGGATTCATACGGACCTGCTGTGGGACCTGGGGATTCTTTTTGGGGGGATAACAGCGGTCTATTTCCTGGTTATCCTGATTTTGCGTTACCGGATCACCCAAAGGCGGCGAACAATCTATAGCAGGAAAAAGGAGCTGGCCCCCATGATCACGAACTTCCTGTTTTTCAGTGGGGATAGTGATGCCACCGACCAGCATGCCTACATCCGCATGAAAATCGAAATACGTGAACTGTTGAAACTCCAAATCAACCGGGAAATCCTGGCCGGGGTTTTGATAGACCTTAGGCAGGACGTTACCGGCAGTGCCCGGCACAGACTCCTGGGACTCTACCAGGACCTGGGCCTTCATCAGGGTGCCTTTCGAAAACTAAATAGCCGGCGCTGGGAAAAAGTATCCCAGGGAATACATGAATTGACAGACATGCAGGTAGGCCAGGCTTACCACATCCTAAAGAAACTGATCAATAACAGGAGAAGCGTGATTCGCAAACAGGCCCAACTCGCCGTGGTCAACCTTCGGGAAGAGGGAATCCGCTATGTACTCGATACAGCCAGGCATCCGATCTCGGAGTGGCAACAGTTAAAACTGATGGAACTCCTCAAACACAAGGAAGGTTTTGTACCCCCCAGGTTTCGGGATTGGCTGATTTCTGAAAACAAGGACGTGGTCCTTTTTGCACTGCGTTTGATTCGCCACTACAGGCAAAATGACGCTGAAAAGGCCATAATTACGCTGCTGCAGCACCGTTCCACTGAAATCAAATCGGCAGCGCTTGAATGCATACGGGAGTTTCGCTTTCATCAGGCACGGAATTCCCTCAGACAACACTTCGGTAAAGCCACACCGGAACTAAAGCTACTGATCCTGGACGCGCTTCAGGAAATAGCGCTACCCGAAGACCTTTCCTGGCTGCAGGCGCTGCCTGCCAAAGACCCTTCCTTTCTGGTCAGGAGTAAGGCCGGGACAGTGATTAATTCCCTGAAGCCGGATACGGTACTGCCCACAAAAGACATCCTGCCGCTTGATGAAGGAAATGAACCTGTAGGAGGGGAAGAAACCTCAGAGGGATCTGATGCCCCACGGCACGTGCCGAACAAGCAGCCTGCAATGTCCGGAAACAAAACAGTACGCGATCTGTTGGCAATGGAATTTCTGACGGCTGATTTCGAAAATATCCAATTGGATTTATCATGGGATCCGCACTGGTACGCCCCAGGGGAGAGCAACCCTGAAGTTCCGGCCGTGGATGCGGAATCCCTGCCGCGGGAAGACTGGTCTCAGGAACACGAACGGATCTTTGCCCATTGTTTTTTGGAGGAATTGAAGGAAATCCTCTCCATGAGGCCCGGGAGCGTTTCCCTGCCGGATGCATCCATGGATTTTATACCTGTTGTAATCGAAAAAACTGAAAAACCCAATGTCATGGAACCCCATCAACCCACCCCTGACTGGCTACTTGAATTAGAGGTTCATGCAGAAATCCTGTCTGCTGATTCCGGCTATGCAAGAGTCCTCAGAGAAATCCTGCTGGAGGACCTGGCGGAAAACGAACAGGTATTCAGTACGGATTTTATCCCCTGGGTCACAAAGGCTTCACAGACAGGCCAAACCGATTCTGAAGAGGCGCCGGAAGCACTTGAAATGAATCCGGATTTTGGGGTGATGGCCGACGGCATTCAACAAGTTGACGGACCATCTGGAATGGATGGACAGCCTGAGCAAACAGAACCGCAAGGGGGGGAACCCGAAGGTGATATGAACTATTTTTCCATCTTCAGAGAATTTTTCCGCTCTTACGACAGGGAATCCAAGCTTATTTTACTGGATGAAATTCCCGAAATCGGGACGGAGAAGGAATTGCACTTCCTCGAGGAGTTGTTCGAAGACCCGGATGCACAGGTGGCAAAAAAGGCGCGACAGGTTTATGCGCTTTTGGCAAAGCGCCTGGATATTGCCCCGGATGCTTTAATAAACAAGGGATCCAGAACCCTGTGGACACCCCCTTCCTCCAAAGAGAAACATACATCCCAGGAAAAGTCTAAGAAAATTAACCCCGATCCCGCTTTCGGTGATGCCACGCCCGAGGAGGTATTCGGCTTTATACCGGAATTCAGCCCACCGCTCAAGGATAAAGAACCCCGCAAAAATCAGGTAACTCATAAAATGCGGAAGCGGAATAACCGCCTGTTCCGGTTCTTAAGGGGCAACCAAAACAGCAGTAATGAATAGCGAGTTTTTTCACATACTGCTCGAGTACATCAACATCGTATTCCTTTTGTTTACGGTGGTGCTGCTCCTGCTTTTTACAGCCATGGGATACCTTTCGGCGAGGAATTCCCTGCATTACCGCAAGAAAAACAGCTTCGGCGATATTTCCCGCATTATGGATTCGCCTATAGCTCCGAGTATTACCATTATAGCACCTGCTTACAATGAATCCCTGACCATAGTGGAGAATGTCCGGTCCCTGCTTTCGCTCCGGTATGCCAATTATGAAGTGATGGTGGTGAATGACGGCAGCACGGACAGTACTCTACAGGAACTTATTGAAGCGTATGACCTGGAAAGGACAACACTGGAAATCGACCCGGAAGCGGGAACCAAGCCCATTAAGGGAATATATAGATCCAGGCAGGGGTCCTTCTCCAAGCTCATGGTCATAGACAAGATCAATGGCGGTAAATCCGATGCCCTCAATACGGGTATCCGACTCTCCCAAAGCAGGTATGTGGGTTGTATTGATGTGGATTGCCTGCTGCATCCGGATGCGCTGCTTCATGTGGTAAAGGCCTTTTACCAGCGATCCCGCAAGCGCGTGATCGCTGTCGGAGGAGTTATCCGTATTGCAAATTCCTGCCGGATTGAGGGCGGGACACTTGAAAAAATAAGACTCCCCAAAAGTTGGCTGGCCCGATTCCAGCTCCTGGAATATACCCGTTCCTTTCTGATTGGCCGGATGGCCTGGGGGCGTATTGACAGCCTGTTGATCATTTCGGGGGCTTTCGGTTTTTTTGACAGGCAGCTGGCCCTGGAAGTAGGGGGGTATGACACCCAAACCGTGGGGGAAGACATGGAGATTGTTTTCCGGATGCGTCGGCATATGCATACCCGGGAAATTCCCTATACGGTTGAATACCTGCCCGATCCCCTTTGCTGGACGGAGGTACCGGAAAACCTCAAGATTTTCCTCAACCAGCGGGACCGATGGGCCCGGGGCAATCTGGAGACCCTCTACCGGCACCGGGACATGTTTTTCAACCCTCGCTACGGACGTCTTGGGATGCTTAGCTATCCTTACTGGTTCTTTTATGAGTGGATGGCTCCCTTGCTGGAGTTTTTCGGGTTGCTTACCATCCTTCTGTTCTGGTACCTCGGGATTCTCTATGTGGAATTCCTGCTCGCCATCACCTTCAGTGTGTATGCCTTTGCCGTGATGTTCTCCCTCTATGCAGTCTTGTGGGAGGTGTGGTCCTACAATCAGTACGCCCGGTTGAAGGATATCCTGATCCTGGTCGGATGCGCCCTGATGGAGCCCTTTTTATTTCACCCGCTTGTCATATGGTCTTCGGTCAGGGGGAATTTTAAAAAACTGTTCCGGGTACGTTCAGGATGGGGTGCCCAGATTCGAAAAGGCTTTGTGAATGCATAGTATGATGGAGCATGAATTAAATAAGGACCGCAACAGCGGAAGGGAATACCTGAGGGACTTTACCCGCATGGTACTGGCCTTCTATGGGGGGCTCCTTGTGATTTCCCTCTATCAACAGATTATGCTGTATTCCCAGGGGATACTCGGTTCGGTCCTTAGCACAAACCTCTTTTTATCTGCGGTGCATCATCTGGGCTTCACGGCCATCCTTGCACTTATCCTGTCATTTGTGTTCAATGCACTGGAATCACGAAAACCAAATCTTGGCGCCCGGTTCTGCAGGCCCGTCTTCCTTGGAATTCTCACCATTGAATTCCTGCTAACCGACTATTTTACAACCCGGTACGAGGTGCCGGCCTTCGGCATTCCTGAAAGCTTCGGAATGCCTGCCGGGTATTTTGGCCTTCGCCTGCTTTTAGGGGTTAGCGTATTGTCTGCAGTGTTTTATGGGATCTATAGCCGGAGCGGTAAACTTCAGCTCTGGATAGGTAAGATGTATCCCTTCACAATTGTGTTGTTCTCCATGTTCCTCGCCACCCTACTTTCC
>SBFL01000022.1 GCA_006227965.1 Bacteroidota bacterium
GTTGTACATATGTTTGAAAAGGGAGGGTTTTGCCAGTTTAAAACCTACGATGAAAAGGATGGCCGCTAAGACGGAAAGCGGGATCATATTCAGCAGCCGTGGGATCAGGATTATTGAGATGAGCAGAAAAAATCCGTGGATGATAGCAGACATTTTTGTCTGCCCACCGGACTGAATGTTAGCAGAGCTGCGGACTATAACCTGGGTAACAGGGAGCCCACCAATGAGGCCTGAAATCATATTCCCTGTACCTTGGGCGAGCAGTTCGCGGTTTGTTGGGGTCACCCTTTTGTGAGGGTCCAGTTTGTCAGTGGCCTCCACGCAGAGCAGGGTTTCGAGGCTGGCTACCAGGGCTATTGTAAAGGCGGTAACCCATATCTCAGGCTGTGCGATAACCCCAAAATTCGGAAAACTGAACTGCGCGAGGAAGGAACTGGTGTCTTCGGGCACAGGCACGCTCACCAGGTGTTCTTTTGAGATGGAGAGGAACTCATTCTCCTGGGTCAGGATAAAAAAGACTATACCAAGCGCAACAGCCACGACCGGCCCCTGTATTAGTTGAAAAATCTTGTGTTTCCTGGTGAGGACACGGTCCCACAGGAGCAGGATCGCCAACCCGATTATGGCTACGAGCGTGGCTCCGGGGGAGATATTTTCTAAGGCCCTGAAAATTTCTGTAAAAGTTGTTTCCCCGTCCACCTGTGAAAATGAGAAATCCCCTTCGGGATCAGCATCGTACCCAAAGAAATGGGGAATTTGTTTCAGGATGATAATGATTCCAATTCCGGAAAGCATTCCCTTGATTACAGAGGAGGGGAAGTAATAGCCAATGATCCCAGCTTTAAGGATACCGAACAACAATTGAATGGCACCTCCCAACACAACGGCCAGCAGGAAATTCTGGTATCCTCCCAGGGTTCCAATGGCGGTGAGTACAATGGCCGCAAGTCCTGCGGCAGGGCCACTCACACCTACCTGTGAACCACTGAGGGAACCGACGATAATCCCCCCGACAATCCCTGCAATAAGCCCGGAGAAAAGCGGGGCCCCACTTGCAAGGGCAATACCCAGGCAAAGGGGAAGGGCCACGAAGAACACCACTATACTGGCAGGAAGGTCCTGTTTTAGATACTTAAACATATTAAATAAAATTGGTGTGCCCGAAGCGGGCACGAGGTTACAAATTAAAGAAAAACCGGATCAGGTAAGTGATCGGTATTCAGGGGGAGGGAGGATAATCTCACGAATGATATCGGGAAGGTCGATCTGATCCTTCAGTATGAGAGACGGACCTGCAGCAGCTAAAACCAGCTGTATTTGTAAGGTTTCCGGGAGAACCAGTGTTTCTTCAGAACTGTCCTTTTTTTCGGCCTCCCCGGGCTCTTCCTCATTTGCGTTCATTGTAATGATCAGGGCAGGGTCTTCTATTGCGAAATAGAAAAGGGAGGGTGCGGTAATGGAGATCACCCACATACAAAGAAAGCATGTGACTATGTATCGGTTAGTCATTTCAATTGGCTTGGTAACAAAGATAAAAGAGTAGGGCACTTCTACTGTTAAAGAAATTTAAAAATCCTTTAAAAGACGCATGGAATCAGAGGGAATCCAGCCATTTTGACCATCGGCAAGTTCTATTTTACGCCACAGGTCGAGGGAATCCAGTACCTGTACCCGTGTACCTTCATGCAGGAGAAATGCCGGAGTGCTCCTTTCGTTGGGTTCGGATCTAACGGGGATTTCACTGGCAAAGATAATAGCGGGCTGATCGTTTCGGTAAGCCTGATACTGCAGGTAGGAGAGTGCCGTACAAACCACGGCGAGCATCAGGGAAACAAGACTGCTGATAAGGCCGATCCTCTTTTTGTTGGGCGTACTGCTTGCAAGGAATAGCAGATATGCCCCCACAAAAAACAAGACAAAAAAGATCCCGGCATAGGCCCAGCCATCCATTGATAAGGCAAAGAGCAGTTCCCTGTAATAGCGCTGGAGGTCTGGCTGGGGCAGGGGGGTTATGGCATCAAGGGTCATGTTCTGGGCAAATCTGAGATTGTTCCGGATTTCAGGGTCGTCTGGTTTGAGCAGGAGGGCCTTTTCGTAGTAGTAAATGCTCGGGGCAATCTGATTTTTCTTGTAATGTGCATTTCCAAGATTATAATAGACGGCCGCGGAATGCTCCCCAGCTTCCAGGATTTCCTCATAATAGGAAATGGCATCATCGTACTTTCCTTGGTTGTAAGCCGTGGTTGCCTTGCTAAACAGGGAAGCTTCCTGGGCATAGGTGAAGAACCCATAAAAAAGGGTCAGGGACACAACAATTATATGCAGGCGTCGATTCATTTACAATGTTTTGTCCAGGGCAGTTATGACCTGGCTCGCTTTCTGGTAATCCTGTTCCATTTGTACCTGAGAAAAAGGGCTGTACCTGGCCATTTCACAGTTTTCCAGCAGCCCTATGAAGCCATCCACTCCGGAGGCGTCCACATTTTTATCTGTCAGCAGGGTACGGATCTTATCCTTGGCGAATTCAGCGGTTTCTATTTTAAGCTTGGCCCTGAGGTAATTGTGCAGTGCTTTTTCCAGGGCTATATAGAAATCTTCCTCGTTCCCCAGGGCACTTTTTGCCCGGGAAAGGTACTTTCTGGCCAGTCGGTTTGCTTTTTTCACCCTGGCACCTTCCACATCCCGTTCCCTGGCGTCCTGCCTCCTCCGGACCAGTATAAACAGAGGGATAAGCAGCAGGGGGCCAAATAACCAGGCGATGTGGGCCCTTGATCCGAAGAAGGGATCCCACTTTTTCGGGACCAGCTCCGGGGTCAGCTTGATGAAGTAGAACTGGTCCCCGCCCACCACAGTGGATTTTTCCGTTTTTGGAGCTGTTTCAGTTGCAGTGATCGGCCGCGGCCCCTCCAGAACGTTTATGGTGATTTCATCCGAATCGATACGCTCGTAACGCTCTGTTTTCGGGTTAAAGTAGGAAAAGGCAATGGAGGGTATTGGATACTTCCCCTGGAATCCCGGGACGATGGTGTATTCCTCGGTGACACTGCCCTGCATTCCGGACAGGTTTGTCCTGACATTTTCTCTGAATTCGGGCTCATATACCTCCAGGGAACTCGGGAGGGTGAGTTTGGGAAGCTGGAAAAGCTTCAGATTTCCCTTTCCTTCCACGGTAACCTTTGCCTGCAGGGATTCCGAGGCATTCAGTGCATTCTTGGTAGTAGAAACCGAAAACTGGAATTCCCCCACGGCCCCGTTGAAGTCGGATGGGCGCCCTGAAGCTGGCAGGGGTTTTACCTGTATGGTTCTTTTTCCAGCCGATACGACCTTGTTTGTCTTGGTATAAATAGGGGAACCGAAGAAATCCCTTTTATCAGTGGGGACTTCCAGGGAAACATCAAGGGCCAGGGGTTCAATTTCCAGAGACCCGCTTTTCTGCGGGTACAGCACAACCCGCTTCAGTACCACAAACCGGTACGGTTTTCCTTCGTAGAGCCCTTCTTCGATATTGTAACGGGTGAGCGGGATATCGTGACTCCAGAAATTGTTATAGGTAGGATTGTCCATCGGGCGGAAATTGGAAACCACGATAGACGGACTTACGTAGAGCTTGTACACCACACTTATTGGTTCGTTCATGTACGGATTCGCCTTGGAAACTTCGGCCACCAGGTGCAGGTTTTCATCGGCTATCCGGTCTGCGGCCGGGGCACCATTGGGCTGGTCCACGGCTTCGGTAACCGTAACTTCCCGCGGGATGGTCTTGTAGGTCTCCCCACGGATCACGATACTGGCCTGCCCTATGGTGTATTTTCCTTTTGCCAGGGGTTGCAGGGTGTAGGAATAAGATTTGGAATAGGTCCGTACGCCATTGATCCATGAAGAGCTGATTGCCTGGGAGGGTCCCATCAGGATGCGAAAACCTTTAAAGTCCGGGGGCACAAAATTGTCCCCGTCCCGGTTCATGGTAAAATCAACCCGCAACCGTTCATTTACTCCCAGGCTCTCCTTGCTTAGCTTAAGCTCAAAAGTAACGTC
>SBFL01000276.1 GCA_006227965.1 Bacteroidota bacterium
ATCCAGGAACTCAGCAACACTTTGGGAGCCAGACTAATGGTGGTGCGAACCCCCAGCATCATATCCCACCAGTCCTGGGGCTCATTTATGCTTCCCTCGGCCACAGGCCTGTCCAGGACTATTACCTCGTAGTCTATCGTCAGGTCATTGCTCCAATACTTCGCCCCGCCGAGCACTTCCAGAGACCAGCCGTCAATGACCCGGTTATCCTCCATCTGGAATGTTTCATACAGTATGTAAGACCCTCTGAAATCCAGTATTTTCTGCTTCACGCTGATATCGAGTACCAGCGGACCCTGCTCTGATTCCGAACCCAGGGAGGCCCAGGTCCCGTCCATAGCCAGGCCGAAACGCCTGTACCGCACTGCGGCGATCAGCTGGAACCCTGCATCGGTGAGGGAAGAAAGCTCCCCGAAGGACTGGGTGATCCGGGTACCGCCAACATTTGTAGACTGGGAGGCCAAAAGGGCATAGGGTGTTATACTGAAACTCCAGTCCTTCCGGTCTTGTTCCTGATTGAAACTCTGATCTGTAACCTGCCCGCAGATGGATGTTTGTCCAAGAATCAGCAGGAACAGGAAAATGTAAATTCTGAGCATGCCTTCAGTATTTAGTTGTAGACAAATACTTTAAGGGAAGGTACTAAAAATAGCCGAGGCGGTTATGGGAGGATTTGGAAATAATTAAGTTATACCTGGCCGTCAGATACCCCATCTTCCTTCTTTTAATACAGGTCTGAAGGACAGGTTCATTCAAATGATCTATTTTTGAGTAACCTGAAGGTAACGTTATGATATCCTACAAGTACCTTTCGATCCTGGCCGGTCTGTTTTTCCTGTCCGGGACCACAGTGAGATCTCAGGACAACGTCCGGGAATACCTGCTGCTGGACGTTGAGAGTGCACTAGCATTTACATTTATAGGAGCCCATATCTTTAAGGGGTTCAACAATCTCTCGCTTGGGCTGAACTTCAATGTAAATGACGTTCCTGAGGGCACTTATCCCTTCTCATAGACCGCCCTGTTTTTGTAACCAAAGGAATATCGCGCAGAGAACTGCAGTCGGTAGAACCGTCCATTTATCCCGTTCTCAACTTCCCGGTAACCGGTCATCAGCTCCATCCCCAGCATCATCTGTTTTACCGGGTTGTATTTCAGGTTCCCACTGATGCTGAAGGCGGCCGCGTTGGCCCCGCCTCCTATCAGGTCGCTGTCGTGGAAGGCTTTAAAACCTGAGACATTGAAGCTGGAGGAAAGCTTCTCTTCCATCCAGTAGTGGTTCCAGGCCACATAGCCGTTGATAGAGGGGATGGCATTGATATCGATGTTTTCGTCCAACACTCCCCCGGCCACAAAATTCGCAGCCAGATAACGCCCGAGGCCCGTGCCACCTGTGGCCATAAAGCGGAAGTCATCCCCACGCTGCCCCACCTTCAGCTTACCCCCAGCAGTCAACCCAAAAGCGGGGGTGCGTTTTTTGTTGTCCAGGGTATCCACCCCGCTCAGGGTCCGGTAGATGGCCGCGATACCCACCATGCCCCAATCCCCGGTAAAGTTGCGGCGCACCACCACGTCCGGGAGGATCTCCTTTTCGCTCACCTCAACACCGGATTCCTGATATCGGGTGAGCGTGGTCTCGGGGTTCTCCAGGGCGAACATCCAGTTCTTGTGCTTGTATCGGATCATGGGCTGTCGGGAGGCCACGATCCCTTCTGTGGCCCCGAAGAAATCCAGGTCATCCGGCACCACCACGATCATAAAGGTGGACCAGGTCTGGCCAATCAACAGGCGGTCCCATTCAAAATAGAAGTGCCGCAACCTTGGGTTGAAAGAGTTGGATACTTTCTCATCCCCCTGGCTGGAGAGGATAAAGTCCAATTCCAGGAACCCGTGGATTTCCTTGCCCAGGATTTTGGTGGTCACATCAAAATTAAACCTGGATTCCTTGACGTGGAAGTCCAGGCCGAAGTTCTCGTCCCTGGGCCCGATGGGGATCTGGGAAGGCAGGTGGAAATCCCGCAAAGGGGATTCCGAACCCACTTCCCCGTTCATATACCAGGTGTTGATAAAATCGGTTTTGATATACCCGCCGAAGGCAAACTCGGTGGAGTCGATTACCTGGGCATGGACGCATGTCATGGTCACCAGTGCGCATAGCAGTAATCCGTATTTTTTCATTTCTCCGAAGTTTAATAACAACAATCCATCACAGGGTAACCCTGCCTCTGATCCCGAAATACACAATATTTCTGTTTCCAGGATTCAAGGTCGGGTTGATGATCCACTGGAAATCAGGTGTGACTTCCAGGTGCTGGGTCAGGTTCAGGCGGTAGAATACCTCAAAGGTCATCTGGTCCTTGCTGTCTGGAATATTTGGTTCCGCCCAGCCGAAAGAAGCTCCTAACATATCATGCGTATAAAACCGGAGGCCATGACCTATCTGGAAATCACGTTTATAAAAGGCGTTCTCACCATTTCCATTGGAGAATCCAAAGCGAAGGAATGGCGCAAACCGTTCAGCAAAGAACCAGTGAGCAGAGACAGAAACCCCTTCTCCTTTATCCACGGAATTACCTCCTGCTGAAGTGTAGGGGTCAGTCTGCCAGTATGTGATGCTTATTTTCTTGAAATACCGTTCTGCCATGCTCGGCACGTACCCCACTTCAGCTACCTTGAAAAAGTTTCCATCGAAAAAATTTTGACCAAAGTCCAGGAAATCACCCTTCTCAAATAGGTCGCCATAGACATCGGTCAGCCCGGCCATGGCGTAAAATTTATCCGTGATCTTATAGCCGGCAATGACCCCCAGTCCCTGGTTAGGCCAGTTGACCGTGCCCGAGAGGGAGGACCCATACCCTATAAAATGTTGCCAGGGGACCACCAGGCCGTGGAAATTGAAATAGTTGGTGGCATCCACTTTTCCCAGGATTACAGTCAGCTTGTCATCTACTAAGTTTTGTTGCCAATTCAATTCCAGGGCGCGGAAGGAATAGTCCCGGAAACCTGTAGCGGGAAGCCCGTAATACCCAGACTCAAAGATCCCGTGGAACATGGGGTCCGTGAAGCTGCCATAGGCATGCCGGCTGTTGAGCTTTACGAATAGTGTTCCCTTGTTTTTGTCAGATTTGCGGTTAACCAGATTCCAGCCAAACTGAAGGTCCAGGATGCCGCTGGAAGTATTATCCCGATTATCCGCTGAAATTACTTCTGTGGAATACAGGAACACGCTTGTATAGTTAATTCCAAGCTGGATTCCCGTTTGTTCATTCAGCTTCTTTTTCCATTCATACCAGGGGGATGTCACCCGCACAGGTATCCTGAAAAAGAATTCTCGCTGCTGGTTGTCTGCATTGAGCTGGGCCCCAATGGTCTTTGGTCCCCCGGCATTGTCCAGGTTCTCGTATCCGGATTTGGTGGAATCCACAAGGACCCTGGTACTGGTTTCCTGCCCCTGGATCATCAAGGGGAGAACTAAAAATACCAGCAGGAGCAGCCATCTCATATCAATTGGATCATAAATTAGTTGATGTATTTCGCTAGAACATACGTGTGCTTCCTATCTATGATGATGAACAACTGGTTCTCGCGCTTGTCAGTTTTCGCTTCCTGAGCACTAAGCAGATGCACCAGGCAGTGCATTATAAAAAGGAACTTTCCTATGACGTATCCTCTTAGCGGTGTTATTCCCTTGATTGGCTGATACCCCTAGCATTCCCGAGAATCCAGAAAGATGATAACTTCTTCATTTAAAAGAAGATCTATTATTTAGGATCAGAATGTATTCTTCAGGATGTCTCCATTCTGAATCATAAGCTTGATGTTTCCTTCAACTTCAAGGTTATCGATATTTTCGAGAGGGCTTTTCTCCCAGATGATTATATCGGCGTAGGCGCCTGCTTCGATAACTCCGATAGGTCCTTCCCTATAAGGATTCCTGGCCGGGCCGGACATGGCCAGCACTTTCCCGGCATTACGGGTTGCATGCTGCATGATTTCCCAGTTCTCAAAACCAAGTTCCTT
>SBFL01000026.1 GCA_006227965.1 Bacteroidota bacterium
AGATCCAGGATGGTATCCGTTTCATTCAGGGGCACCAACAGACCACCTGCTCCCTCGATAACGAGGTGGTTCTCCGTTTTGGGAAGCACAATAGTATCCAGGGTAATGCGGATCCCGTCGATTTCGGCAGCTGCATGCGGACTCATCGGGGTCCTCAGGGCAAATGCATTGGGGTGGATGACCGTCCGGGCATTGCTAATCAGATCCCGGACCTTGTCGCTGTCTGAATACTCCAGGTCGCCCGCCTGGACCGGCTTCCAGTAATCGGCCTGCAGGGCTTCCACCAGGATGGCAGAAGCCATTGTCTTTCCAACCTCCGTTGAAATCCCGGTTACAAAGATCCGCATCATACCTTATCCTCTCGTGATCATTTCACATTTCAGACAACGGTATTTCATCGGTTCCAGAAATGGAAACAGCCGGTGCCAGAAGTTCGACCGGTCCGAATACCGCTCCGACCGCATGGCCTTGCAGTTCGGGCAGACGATAGGGTTACCATTCCTGTCCACCGCATATCGCCTTACGCTGTTGTAGATTTCCTCGGCCCGCTCCCGGTCCTGCTGGTAAACCATGACCTTTACCCCCCCTATAGCCGAGGCGATAAAGGGGTCCGCCTGCAGGATATTGGCATCTTTCAGCAAGACCGGAATCCCTTCAGATTCCAGTTTGGCCTTCAGCAATTCCGCATCGGCCAGATAATCAAAAGCACCCAGTATATGATACCTGCTGCTCATACCTTCCTTATTTGTGCTTAAGTAGCCCGGCCAAGATAGTTAAAACTTCCCTGATCTGAGGTTCCGAATTAAAGGAGTGCAGGCTGAAACGAAGGCACTCCCTGCCTTTTTGCACCGTAGGGGAAAGGATAGGTTTAATATCAAATCCGGACTTGCGGAGTTCTGCAGAAAGGGTTTTTACCCGTGTGTTGCCCCCTATCTCACAACAACGGATCGCCGCTTTGGCCGGTATCATATATCCGGAAAGTTCCAGTTCCTCCACCCACGTGGAAAATACCCGGATATTCTCCAGCAGGGTATTCCTTGCCGCCGCCCCCGTATCGGCCTGAATCCACTGATAGGCTTTGAGAATTGCCATCAGGCTCTGGGGAGGCAGGGCGGTTGTATAGATAAGGCTCCTGCTGAAATTGATCAGGTATTCCCGGAGTCCAGAACTGCACAGGACCGCGGCCCCATGGCAACCCAGGGACTTTCCAAAGGTGACCAGGCGGGCAAAAACCGAATCCTGCCATTCCTTTCCGGCCACTTCCCCCCTTCCCTCCGGGCCCAGGATCCCGGCGGAATGGGCTTCATCAACAATCAGCCTGAAGTTGTGCAGCATACAGTAGGTGGCCAGCAGACCCAGATCGGGGCCGTCTCCCTCCATGGAAAATACAGATTCAGTGATTACGTACACCTCTCCATTCTGAAGGGGGTTTCCTTTCAGTACCTGCCAAACCATTTGTTTAAGGGATTCCAGGTCATTATGAGCGAACTTGAAAGCCTTCGCATTTCCAAGCCTGATCCCATCCCTTATACTGGCGTGGACATTCTGGTCATAGAAAATGTAATCTCCCCGTTGTAAAATAGCCGAAAGCAACCCGAGGTTGGCATCGTACCCTGAATTAAAAATCAGGGCAGCCTCCGCCAGGTGAAATTTCCGGACGACATTCTCCGCTTTTGCATACAGCGGATGATTCCCGCTGATAAGCCGTGATCCCGAACTACCGGCGGGAAGGTTTTCGGCAGGTTGTTCCTCCCGTCTTGCCAGGCCGAGATAGTCATTGGAGGAAAAGTCTATCAACTCGTGGCGCTCATAAAGGCTTCGCAGGGATCCGTCATCCCGGCGTTGCTGTAATTTCGCCTGCAGTTTATTAGGCAATCCTGACATGGGGTAAAGGTACGACATCCCCGATTTTCATGTAACTTGTTATGGTTAATCATGTCTGCATCCATTAATTCTCACACGCACTATCGGCCGGCGGAAACCCTGTCCGAATTGAGACAGGTTCTGGATTTGCAGAAAAACAACCTGCCGGAAGCCCTTACCCCGCAGGAACGTGAAAGGGAGGGGTTTGTAACCCTTCGATATACTCTGGAGCAATTGGGCCAGATGAAATTATATTGTCCTCAGTTCATTGCCCGGGATAAAGACCTGATCATCGGCTATGCCCTTTGTCTTCACCCGGAATTAAAGAATCTGGTCCCTCAGCTAGGACCCCTGTTCGAGGTACTCGCAGCTGAAGGATTCACCACGGCCGATTACCGGATCATGGGCCAGATCTGTATCCGAAAGGAGTATAGGGGGCAGGGTCATTTTGCAGCGCTCTACCACCGCCTGATGGACAGTGTCAAACCGCTGCCCCTTTTAACGGAAATTTCCCTGAACAATAAGCGTTCCCTCCATGCCCATTACAAACTGGGGTTTCGAAAACTGGCATCAAGGCAGCAGGCGGGCAATCCCTGGGAAGTAGTGATTTGGGAATAAAAAAACCCTGCCAGCGGCAGGGTTTGAAATTTATTAAGCGGCCCTTAATCAGCCAGTACAATCACCTTGTTGTCCTTAAGTTCAATAGTGCCACTGCGTATTTTCAGGGCTGTTTTACCGTCGGGTGCCTTTGAAAACCTGTCCTGGAATTCCTCTTCGATCTCAATATGGCCCGCAATTTTCACTGTCCCTTCCTGAAGAATGGAAACTATGGGGGCGTGATCTGAAAGCATCTGGAATTCCCCGTTGACCCCTGGTACCGTAACCGAAGTAACTTCCCCGGCAAACAATGTGGCCTCAGGTGATACAATCTCTAAATACATGCGATACGTTTATCTGTGTCGGCAGTATTCTGCCCACTGCCAACTGTTACTGCATACTTTTTTATGCCTCTGCCAGCATTTTTTCACCGGCTTCGATCGCCTCTTCAATAGTCCCCTTGAGGTTGAAGGCAGATTCCGGAAGGTGATCCAATTCTCCGTCCATGATCATATTGAAGCCCTTGATAGTGTCTTTGATATCTACAAAGACCCCGGGGATTCCAGTAAATTGCTCTGCCACGTGGAAAGGTTGAGAGAGGAAGCGCTGTACGCGGCGTGCACGTGCAACCGCAAGCTTATCTTCTTCAGAAAGTTCTTCCATCCCCAGGATGGCAATAATGTCCTGAAGCTCTTTATAGCGCTGCAACAGCTCTTTAACACGCTGGGCACAGTCGTAATGCTCATTTCCGAGAATATCTGAGGTAAGGATCCGAGAAGTGGAATCCAGCGGGTCCACGGCCGGATAAATCCCCAGCTCTGCGATCTTCCTGGAAAGTACCGTTGTAGCGTCCAGGTGCGCAAACGTGGTCGCAGGAGCGGGGTCGGTAAGGTCATCCGCGGGCACGTATACAGCCTGTACCGAGGTGATGGAACCTTTTTTGGTGGAGGTGATGCGCTCCTGCATGGCCCCCATTTCGGTAGCCAGTGTTGGCTGGTACCCCACGGCAGATGGCATCCGTCCGAGAAGGGCGGAAACCTCAGATCCTGCCTGTGTAAAGCGGAAAATGTTGTCGACGAAGAAAAGAACGTCTTTCCCCTGGCCATCTCCGGCACCATCCCGGAAATATTCAGCAATCGTAAGTCCTGAAAGGGCTACCCGTGCACGGGCCCCGGGAGGTTCGTTCATCTGGCCGAAAACGAAAGTGGCTTTGGATTCCTTCATGGCTTTCTTGTCCACCTTGCTCAGGTCCCAGCCCCCCTGTTCCATGGAATGAAGGAAGTCATCCCCGTATTTGATAATCCCGGATTCGAGCATCTCGCGGAGCAAATCGTTTCCTTCCCGCGTACGTTCTCCCACCCCCGCAAAAACAGAGAGCCCACCGTGTCCTTTTGCAATGTTGTTGATCAGTTCCTGGATCAAAACCGTTTTGCCAACCCCGGCCCCTCCGAATAATCCAATTTTTCCACCTTTGGCGTAAGGCTCAATCAGGTCGATTACCTTTATTCCTGTAAAAAGGACTTCTGTGGAAGTGGAAAGGTCTTCAAACTTGGGGGCC
>SBFL01000048.1 GCA_006227965.1 Bacteroidota bacterium
GAATATTTTGAAAAAGGAGGACGGGGGCTCTAAGCTGGATGCCGTAATGGATGTAACCATCAATGGCAAAATTGCCCAGTTCGGATCCCGCTTGATTACCACCGTCTCCAATCAGTTGTTCAAGCAGTTCGTTTCCAACTTCTCCAAGAAGTTAGCTGCTGCAGAGGCTACGGCCTAGGCATGCGGTGGATTAGGTACAAAAGCTATGCCTGCGGGCATAGCTTTACATTTAAAAGAAGAAGCTATTGAATACGGAAATAGAAAGCCTGATTGCAGATTTTTACAAGCATGGCTATATCCTGAATGACGCACTTGCAACCTCGGTCTTTCTGCTGAAAAAGCTTGAAAAGCCCCTGCTTTTAGAGGGAGATCCGGGGGTGGGAAAAACCATGCTGGCCAGTGCCCTTGCCGCACACCTGGAAACGGATCTGATCCGCCTTCAATGTTATGAGGGGCTGGATGTCGGCAATACCATTTACGAATGGAACTACCAAAAACAGTTGCTGCACATCAAATTGTTTGAGCAGGAGCGGGATAAGAAGAAGCTCGGAGAAGAGATCTTCGGAATGGAGTATGTGCTGGAAAGGCCGTTGCTGCAGTCTATCAGTGCCCCAAAACCCGTGGTTTTGCTGATCGATGAAATCGACCGGGCCGATGAAGAATTTGAAGCCTACCTGCTGGAGCTCCTGTCGGATTTTCAGATAAGCATCCCGGAGCTGGGTACTATCAGTGCGGTTTCCAAACCCCTGGTCATCCTTACCTCCAATCGGACTCGGGAACTCAGCGATGCGCTCCGCCGCCGCTGCCTTTACCACTGGGTGGATTTTCCCACCAGGGCCAGGGAATTAGACATCATTGGCAGGAAATTACCTGAGATTGACCAGGAACTGGCATCACAGGTGGTTACCTTCATTCACAACCTCCGCAAATCAAGCCTTCACAAACCCCCGGGTATTGCAGAATCTCTGGACTGGGCCAAGACCCTGCTGCTGCTGAACGAAAACCACATAACGGATGAGATCATTAAAAATACCATTGGGAGCGTCCTGAAGCACAAGGACGATATCGAGTTTGTAAAGAACCGCTCGGTGCAGGAATTCCTGATGCCGATTGACTGATGAATCCGTTTTTTTGAAAACGCCGTGGAGACCGTAGACCAGACCTTCAAGGAGCGACTGATCGACTTTACCTTCTATTGTCGGGAGCGGCAGTTTATGCTCGGCCCTCAGGATACCAGGGAGGCATTTGATATAGCTGAGCGGGGTTACTGGCTGGATCGGAAACTCTTCCAGTACAGCCTGAAGGCTATTTTTTGTAAGCGGAAAGAGCATTTTGACAGGTTTGATGAAATGTTCGACCGATTCTGGAGCCGGTATTACCAGGAAAAACTGGAGGCTCGCAAGAAAGCCATCAAACAAATCAAAAAGGAACCGGAGACCGATACCCTTATTTTCCTCGGGGCAAAGTTCAACAAACCCCGTCAGGAAAAAGAGCAGAAGGAGGCCAAGCAGACCAAAGGTGCCAATGAGCAACTCCGCCTGCGCATGACGGACTTCTCAAAGGTGGATATCGCAGACAAGGAACGCCTCGAAGAACTGGCTGAGGAACTGTTCCATCAAATGAGCATGCGCTTTAAAAGACGCCTTGAAAGTGCCAACAAAGGCCGCATCGATATCCGCCGGACCATACGGCACAGTATTTCCAAAGGAGGCCTTATGCTCGACCTGGCCTATAAAAAGAAACGGAGGGAAAAGCGGAAGGTCGTATTTCTGCTGGACGTGAGCGGCTCCATGGATACTTATAGTTATTACCTGCTGCGCTATGTAATGGTCCTCAGGAAATATTTCAGGGAACTGGAATTTTTTACCTTTAGTACCCACCTGACCCATGTGACCCCAATGCTGAGGGCAGAAAATGAAGAGCAGGTTCTAAGGGCCGTGGGCAAAAATGTTCATTCCTGGTCCAGCGGGACGAAGATAGGGGAGTCCCTGAGCGAATTCCTGTCCAAATACGGGCATAAGTTTTTGAGCCAGAAGCACATTGTAGTCATCCTGAGTGACGGATTGGAAACCGGCAGCGTGACACAGCTAAAGGAGGCTGTTGGTACCATCCGGCGGAAATGCAGGACCCTTATCTGGCTGAACCCGTTGAAAGGGATGAAAGACTACCAACCAATCCAGCAGGGGATGGTAAATGTAATGCCCCATCTGGATGCGTTCGAATCGGCCCATAACCTGGAGAGCTTACTGAAACTGGAAAAATTACTGATGGATGTTTAATGAACTCGCAATAAAAATTGAGGAGCACCTGCGGAGGGGATCGAACTTTGCCATTGCCCAGGTTATCGATCGCACCGCCCCCGGTTCGGGGAAGGTGGGGGATAAGGCGCTCATCCTGGAATCCGGAGAGCTCATCGGCTGGATCGGAGGGGGGTGTGTCCGCGGAATCGTGATCAAGGAAGCCCTGGGGGTGATCCGGACCAAGCGCTACAGGCGAATCCGGATCTCGCCGGAAGGGGGAACAAGAGAAACAGCTAACTATAAAGAATACGTCATGTCTTGCCAAAGCAAAGGTACCGTGGAGGTACTCATTGAAGCGGTCATCCCGCAGCCCGAGGTCCTGATTGTAGGGAAGTCCAATATTGCCAGAAAGCTTGCAGCCCTGGCATCGGAGGCAGATTTCAGGGTTACGGTCATGGGCCGCGATGCCGATGCCCAGATGTTCCCCATGGCGCATAAGGTGCTTGACCAGGTCGACTTTACCCATTTTGGGGATGGCGCGAACCGGTATATCCTTGTAGCTACCCAGGGAGAGGAAGACGACCAATCCGTTTTAAGGGCCCTGCAGACCTCGGCACCCTATGTAGGTTTTGTGGCAAGTAGTAAGAAGGCGGCAGACCTGAAACCATTTTTGATCAGGGAGGGCGTTGCGGAGTCGCGGGTACAACAGCTCAGAAGTCCCGCGGGCCTGGACATCAATGCCAAACTTGCCAGTGAGGTGGCAATCAGTATCCTGGCTGAGATCATCAGCCATTTCAGGACCGGTAGAACCGCCGAGGTGAAAAATAAGGAGGAGGAGCCCGAGCCCAGAGGGCCGGCGGGATCCTCCCCGGGGGATAAATTCGCAGAAGAATACTATATAAACCCCGTGTGCCAGGTTCCGGTTTCCCGGAAGAATCCCAAACACGTAATTGAGTACAAGGGTGAAAAGGTTTATTTCTGCTGCGACGGATGCAAGGTGGCCTTCGAACAAAACCCCGCCCAGTATATCAAATAAACCAATATTCGGAATCCGGGCATGGAAGACAGGCCTACACAGCATCTCCTGAATACACTCAGGCATTTCAACCCAAACGAATTGTGGCGGAAGTAATCACCCTCATACTCGCGGCAGGGGCTTCACGGCGCATGGGTAAAATAAAGGCCCTGTTGCCCTGGGGGCATACCACAATCCTGGGGTACCTGCTTCAGGAGGCCAAGGCTTCAGATGCAGGGGAAATCCTCATCGTTACCGGAGCCCACCGGGAGCAGATCCTGGGAGCGGTCGGCCCGTTAACCGCTCACACGCATCACAATCCCGATTGGGAGTCGGGTATGGGGTCAAGCCTGGCCTCAGGCGTTCAGGAGGTGGAGCGCCGATTCCCGGATGCCGAGGCCCTGGTTGTGATCCTGGTGGACCAACCCCTGGTAAGCCGGGCCTACCTGAGGAGGATTCTGCAGGCACATCGGGATTTTCCCGGTCATATCATAGCCTCGGACTACGGCGGATTTGCCGGGGTGCCAGCCCTTTTTCCGAGACGTTTCTGGGAAGCCCTCAGGGACCTGTCCGCCGAGAAGGGGGCCAAAGGCTTGATAGCGTCAAATCTGGCACAGTGCCGGGTATTGGATCCGGGCATGGCCATTACCGATGTGGATACTCCCGAGGCTTATGAAAAGGCCCTAAGGAAATCTGAATTTTAAGATTTAAGACAAAGAATCATGATTAAATCAACCTGCATCCTTTTCTTTTTGGCATTG
>SBFL01000352.1 GCA_006227965.1 Bacteroidota bacterium
CGCTGGAAGATTGTTGATGGAGTGATGGAGGTGGTCCCCGATTCAACCTGGGCATGTGAGAGAATACAGGGCACCATGACCAGAGAGCACTTCAGGGATTTTCAGCTTCATTTGGAGTTCAGGTTACCCGATAATGAAAATACAAACAGTGGGGTTTATATACAGAAACGTTATGAGGTACAGATAAATAATTCGTTCAATGTTGAGCCATCACCAGGGATGGGAGGTTCCCTTTACAGGCAGAAGGTGCCTGATCTTATCGCTGGTAAACCCAGCGGAGAATGGGAAAGCTATGATATTTTGTTTCGTGCTGCCCGTTTTGATCCCGAAAACAGAGAAGAGAAGACAGAGAATGCCAGGATATCTGTTATTCATAATGGTGTGGTCATTCACAACAATGTGATTATTAAGGACAAAACCGGTGCGGGATTTGAAGAAGGTTTTGAACCAGGGCCCATCATGTTGCAGGATCACCTGGCCCTGGTCCAGTTCAGAAACATCTGGATTCTTCCCAACGAGCCCATCGAAACACTGCCTGAAGACAATCATTAGGACCTGATTACTGTCGAAGGGGAAGATGGACCGGCCAAATGATCTGCTTTACAGAGATAAGATTGTACATGCATAGGCTAAAATCTTATTCAAGTACCAGGAGAAGTATGATTACATTTATTTCATTGGGAGACACAGACTTCTCGAATGAAATCCATTAGGAAGCCAGGCTTTACAATATTGTTTATTGCCATTTGTTTTATTCTGCCGGGGTGTAATGCCAGGAAAATAGACCGTAGGTCACTGGTTAACAGGCATAATATAACTGATGCAGGTCCTGGGGATATTCTGGCCCTGGGAAACGGTAAATTCTGTTTTGGGGTAGATGCCACGGGTTTACAGACACTTGGAGGAAACATCATGTGCGACTGGGCATGGCATAGTTACCCGCTGCCTCCGGGTGCTACCAAAAAAGATGTTCCGGAAACAGGAACCATAGAGACAGGGAAACTGGAAGCCCCGATGGTAAAAGCTTCAGCCAATGAAGAGGTCAGCCGGTGGATGTTCAGAAATCCACACAGGTTTACCATGGGCAGGATCCGTTTCATCAGGACAGCAGGGGATACTCTTTCGAATGATGAGATAAGCATAACAGAAAGAGAGCTTAACATCTGGCAGGGAATTCATACCACTTCTTTCAGAATAGATAAAAAGCATGATGTGAAAGTCAGGACGGTAGTACATCCCGAAGATGATCTTATTGCTTTCCATATTGAATCCGAATACCTGGGGGAAAAAGGGTTATCCATTGAATTGTCTTTTCCCTATCCCATGGAAGAAAGGAACCGCCGTGTGAATGTACCGTGGCATGGCCATTGGAATTTGAAAGACCGGCATTCAACAATTCCTGAGATCGGGGGCCGGAAAGCCATATTTAGACGTTGGGTTGACAGTACCCAATATGTAACGACCTGGCATTGGAATGACGCAAATGCAGGGCTTAAGAATTTGACAGATGATCATACTTGGCTCCTGACTCCCTCGGGTAAATCCATTGACTTTATTTGCGTCTTTGGAGAAAAGGAACAGGAAAAGCTTTCCGTTGACTACAAACAAATAGAAAGTCTGACATCGGAATCCTGGAAAGAATACTGGAACAGCGGGGGAGCGGTGGATCTGTCGGAAAGCAAGGATGAAAGATGGAAGGAACTGGAGAGAAGAGTGGTTCTTTCCCAGTACCTGATGAAAACCCAATCATCGGGATTATGGCCTCCCTCAGAACTTTCTTTAATGGGTGTTGATCCCTGGAGCACCCAGTTTCATATGGAGATGATATGGTGGCATATGGCCCATTATGGACTATGGGACAGGTGGGATCTGGCCGGGGAATCCCTGTCCTGCTATCAGAAGTTTCTGCCTGTGGCCCGGAAACTGGCCAGGCAATTCGGCTACAAAGGAGCAAAATGGGGTAAACAGGTTGGGCCGGAGGGAAGAACCGCCCCCTGGAACGGGTCATTTTTACTGCACTGGCAGCAACCTCATCCCATTTTTTTTGCCGAACTTGAATTCAGATTAAAGCCTTCAAAAGAAACGCTTGTTAAATGGGATACCATTGTGATGGAAACTGCCGAATATATGGCTGATTTTCCAACTCAGGGAGAGGATGGAAAGTTTCATCTGACACCTGTCAGAACGGCCAATGAAAACGATGACGGGACAGATCCGGCTTTTGAGCTTGCCTATTGGTACTGGGCACTGGAAAAAGCCCAGGAGTGGAGAGTAAGGCTGCATGGGGAGCGGGAAAGCAAATGGGACAGCATATTGAACAATCTGGCTCCACTTCCACAGCACGAAGGCCTGTACCTGTTTTGTGACGGGTGGTACAATAGCTATTCAGATCTGAACGAAGGACACCCTGATCCTCTTGGTACCGTTGCATTTTTACCACTGAGCCCTGCTGTGGATGCAGAGGTGGCTTCTCGTACCGTACGGAAAATTGCCGATGAATGGAGGTGGGAAAGAACCTGGGGGTGGGACTTTCCCTGGGCAGCCATGGCAGCGGCAAGAATGGGCCACCCCGGGATCGCAGTGGATATACTGCTGAAAGATGTTAAGAAGAACAGCTACACGGTAAACGGCATTAACGACGGCTGGTATTTCCCCGGAAATGGGGGTGTCCTTTATGCGGTTGCCATGATGGCAGCAGGCTGGGATGGTGCACCCAGTAAACATGCACCGGGCTTTCCGGACGACGGAAGCTGGGTTGTAAAATGGGAAGGATTGCAAAAAGCACTTTAATTGATATCCTCATGATAAGAAAGGGAATTTTAAGGATCCTGGTCTCAGCTTTATTAATTACTCTGATACTGGTACCCGCTTCATGCAACAAAGAAGTGGAAGATTTCCCGGCTAAGGAGGATCCCGGGATAAATGTGCCCTATCCGGAGCTTTATACTGCCCTGACCGCCCTGACCGATCATATAAACGGTATCACTCCTTTGAAGGCCGACGAAATAAAGCAATATAAATTCACCATCGAGCTTCATTACCAGAAGATAGGACTGGATAGCACAATTATAAAGGCCTGCTTCGATCTGGTCGGATCATATGACGATAAGATCGGCCCTCTCTGGATTGCGAAGGAACAACTTGACAGAACGGCTTTTACCAATAGTATTGACTGGGTAGTATATGGCGTAATGCAATACATCATGGACCAGGTGTATACGCAGGAAAACATAGGGAAATACGAAGATCTTCTTGATGGTTTTAAATTTGGAAGCTCAGCGCATTTCCCGGGAGCAGTAGATCCACCTGATGACCCGGAAGAAACATATACTGTAAAGATAAATGGAAGCTATTTAGAGACTTACGGTCATTTGACCATGCACGCTGAACGGCCAGCCAGAAAACCCACCGGGGCTTACCTGGCACCAGGTAGCATTGCAACCATACTAGTGCCTGCTTCCCTGGTAGGAAAGGAGTATCAAATAAGAGTGGGTGCTCATTCATGGGACATGTCCAGCAGGCCTAAAGTCAGAAGACTGGACAGATCTTCACTGGTTTATGAAATTAACAGCACTGAAATTAAGGTGGCCAGTCCCCTGGGAGGCGGGATTTATATTGAAGTTCCCTACCTGGCCGATGCCGGTATTGTTGATATTGAGATTAAAAATGCAGTCAGGTCGCCCTACTTTTCAAAAAAGAGTTTTCATAGTACATCACTTACCGAATGGCAGAATACAGAAAGTAAGCATAAAGCACCATGGGCAGATTTCCAGTCAGAAAAATTTTTGATGCAGGTTCCGAGCAGCTGGATCTATAACCTTCAAGACCCGGTTTCCCTGATGGAAAACTGGGATAAGGCAATGGATGCCATGAATGACCTGATGGGTTTCCCGCACATCCGGGGCAAGGAAACCATGTACCCGCAGGTTGATGTTATTTTCCGGGTTCCTTATCATGCACCGGGATATCCTTCCATAAATGTGACCTATGATCCAGACCGGGATTATGGCGGGT
>SBFL01000296.1 GCA_006227965.1 Bacteroidota bacterium
CTTTTCCCGGCCCTGTGCTTTTCTTATTTTTAACCTCTGCAAATTAGATGCCTTGATTTCGAAAAGCACCATAGACAAAGTATTCGAAGCCGCCCGTGTGGAGGAGGTGCTCGGGGATTTTGTACAACTTAAGAAATCGGGGTCCAATTTTAAGGGGCTCAGCCCGTTTACGGACGAACGCACCCCCAGTTTCATGGTCTCCCCGGTCAAGCAGATCTGGAAAGACTTCAGCAGTGGCAAAGGTGGTAATGTCGTGGCTTTCCTAATGGAGCACGAACACTTCACCTATCCGGAGGCCATTCGCTACCTGGCAAAAAAATACCAAATAGAGGTAGAGGAAACCCAGCAGACCACAGAGGAGAAGGAAAAGGCGAGCGAACGGGAAAGCATGATGCTGGTGACCGAGTTCGCCTCGGAATTTTATCAGAATAGCCTTTGGAACACCGAAACAGGGAAAGCTATCGGGTTGAGTTATTTCAAGGAACGGGGGTTTTCTGACGATACCATCCGCCATTTTGGCCTGGGTTACAATCCGGACAAATGGGATGCCTTAACCAAAGAGGCCCTCGAGCAGGGATACCAACTGGAATTCCTTGAAAAGACCGGGCTTACCATCGTAAAAAAACCGACTGCTGAAGGCAAGCCGGAAAAGCATTTCGACCGCTTCAAGGGAAGGGTGATGTTCCCTATACACTCCATGAGCGGCAGGGTGCTGGGTTTTGGGGGCCGGACCCTGAGCTCGGATAAAAAGCAGGCGAAATACCTGAACTCTCCCGAAAGCGAGATTTACCATAAAAGCAAGGTCCTATATGGAATCTACCATGCCAAACAGGCTATAGCCCGCGAGGATGTATGCTATTTGGTAGAGGGGTATACGGATGTGATTCAGCTCCGTCAGAACGGTATTGAGAATGTGGTTGCCTCCAGTGGTACGGCCCTTACCCCGGAACAGATACGGCTGATCCGGCGCCTTACCCAAAATATCGTTGTCCTCTTTGACGGGGATGCCGCAGGCCTGAGGGCATCCTTGCGGGGGGTCGATCTTATCCTGGAGGAAGGGATGAATGTGCGGGTTTGCTCATTCCCGGAAGGGGAAGACCCCGACAGCTTTGCCAGGAAACATTCCCAGGATGCCATTGTGGCCTACCTGAAGGAAAATGCCCGGGATTTCATTCAGTTCAAAACCGCCCTGCTGACTGAAGAGGCGGCCAATGATCCTATCCGGAAGGCGGAGACCGTCCGGGATATCGTCAGCAGTATCGCCAGGATTCCCGACAGGATCCAAAGGGAGATCTACGTGCAGGAGTGCGCTTCCCTTATGGGAATTTCGGAAGGGGTACTGTTCAATACCCTGGCACAGATGGGGCGAAAGGCCCAAAAGGAGGCTTCCCGGCAGCCAGCTTTCCAACCCATGGAGGTGGTCCGGCAGACCGGCCCGTCAGAGCGGGTACAAATAACGGACGTACATGAACAGGAGTTGTTAAAGGTCCTGCTTCAGTTTGGCACTTTGAAAACGGAATTCCGGGAGTTTTATCAGGAACCGGATGAATCCGGAGAGCTCGTAATGACAGAACAGTCCGTGGAACGAATGGTGGCCGAAAAGATCTTCCTGGATCTGCAGGAGGATGAGATAGAATTTACAAACCCTACCTTTCAGGCTATCTACAGGGAACTGGTGGGCGAATTGCTGAACAACGAGGAATTTGAGATGACCAAATGGCTCAACGGACTCAGTGAGGATCGGGCTGGTGTTGTGGCTGAACTGGATATGACGGAGAACAAGTACGAACTCGATAACTGGGAACGAAGGGATATTTTCGTGCAGCCAAAGGAAAGCCAGATTGAACTGCGGGTTTCGCAGCTAATTACGTCCATTCGACTGAAACTGATCAGCGATCTGATCCGGGATTCGTATGAAACCGGGGATAATCAGTTAGAAAACGGAGCCCTCTCAGACAACATAAAGGAAGAAATCCTGAGCTACCTGGAACTTAAGAAGTTGCTTGCGAACAAGAATGATCTGGTAATCAAGAGCTTTATATAAACAAAAAAACCCGGCCAGACGGCCGGGTTATATTTTTTTGGCGGAAGCGCTTAATACAGTTCTAACGCCTTTGCCTGCTGCAGCAGGTCTACCATGTTGTCCACATTGAGTTTTTTCATCAGGCGGGCCTTGTAGGTGCTAACGGTTTTTTCATTGAGATTAAGCCCCATGGCCACCTCCTTGTTTCGTTTTCCATTGGCCAGCATCTTAAGCACCTCTACCTCCCTGGTGGAGAGCTTCCTGAAGAACCTGCGGGGCCTCTGCGTGCCTTCGTCAAAGGCCAGGCGCTGTGCCAGTTCGTTGGTAATAAACATGCCGCCGTAGCCTACTTTTCTGATGGCTGTTGCAAGGTTATTCAGGCCGGAATTCTTGGAGAGGTATCCGCTTGCACCTGCCCGGATGGTACTCAGGGCATATACATCCTCGGATTGCCCGCTGTAGATGAGTACCTTTACCTCTGGATACTCACAACGAATCTTGCGAAGTGCAGCCACGCCGTTGATCTCCGGTATGTCCATTTCCAGGAGCAGCACATCCGGAGCTTCCTCCTCGAGTTTTTCGAAGAGTTTTCTGGTGGTGGGGACGTCCCCAATGAGTCGGATATCTTCCTGCTCTTCAAGCAGTGTTTCGATTCCGAACCGGACAATGGGGTGGTTGTCCGCAACGAGTAATTTGATCATGTTTGGTTGCTTTAACTAGGTATTTTGACACGTCCAAAAACAGTCCTGCCCTCTCGGGAAGTTTGCTGTCAGGTCAATAACAAAATTGTCAAAAAATTCCCGTCTTCATTGCAACCGGGGATTATTTTTCGAGCTAATGCCCTCATTTCTAGCTAATCGGTACTTTTGAGGTTTTCTGGAATCACACACACCGGGATAGGAAGCATTTTATGTCGATTAACGGCATTGAACCATTTATAGATTTGGAAGACTTCCTTCTCCCGTCCCACGAAATCAGATGCCGATTTTCCCTTTGAATGCATGTCCATAGCCCATTCCAGTTCGGGATATGAGGCTCCAATCTGGTCCTCCTCTGTCCGGTCGTCCCCCCAGAGGCCATCGGTAGGTGGCGCATCCATGATTTCCTGATTAATGCCCAGAGAAGTGGCCAGCCCGTAGACTTCGGTTTTTACCAGGTCGGCAATGGGGCTGAGGTCGACCCCCCCGTCCCCGTATTTTGTGTAAAAGCCTACCCCAAAGTCCTCCACTTTGTTTCCGGTGCCGGCCACCAGCAGTTTTTCCAGGGCAGCAAAGTAGTACAGGGAGGTCATGCGCAACCGAGCGCGGGTATTGGCAAGTGACATCAATCTGCGCTCTTCCTCCTCCACGGAGGGCAGCACTTCTATAAGGCTGTCAAAGACCGGCGTCAGGTCGATCCAGTGAGAACGCACATTGGGATGCTTTTCCTTGAGCCAGAAGATGTGGTTAGCCGCTCTGGTCACCTGATTTTTGGATTGATGGATGGGCATTTCCAGACAAAGCACTTCCATCCCTGTAAGGGCACAAAGGGTGGAGGTAAGGGCGGAATCAATGCCCCCTGAGACTCCCACCACAAATCCCTTCATTCCGGCATGGGTGGCGTAATCCCTCAGCCAACCTACGATATGGGCCGTAATTTTTTCAGTTTGCATGTGTGTTCGGATTGAAATGGAAATTGGGTAACTTTGCCTCGTAAATGTAGCAGCTATCCTTAAAATAAGAAAATCTTGACAGGATTTATCAGGCCTATGCGCCGGATTTTAGCAACCCTTGCTTTTTTTAGTTTGGTCACCGGATGTGGAGACCCCCAACCCGGGATTTCTGAGGAGATACTGGAAATACCCCTGACCCTTGAAGTCGACAGGTTTGATCTCGCATTCGACCGGATGCTTCCTTCAGGCCTGCCCGCCATGAAAAAGCAATATCCCTACCTGTTTCCGGAACAATTTGCAGACAGTGTGTGGCTCGCCAAACAGGCGGACACGCTCCA
>SBFL01000165.1 GCA_006227965.1 Bacteroidota bacterium
AAACCTGCCTGCCAGCACGCGATCGGCTTTCAGGATCGCCTCCATGACCAAGAGCTTCACGGCCATGGGCATCATGAAACTGGTTGAGGACGGGAAGCTCTCCCTGCATGATCCTGCTTCCCTGCATATCCCGGAAATGGCGGACATCCCCTACCCTACCCTTGATTCCCCGGCCATAACCGTGGAAAACCTGCTGACGATGACCGCAGGCTTTCCGGAGGACAACCCCTGGGGAGACCGGCAGCTGGACGAGCCCGTGGAAATGCTGCAGCAGCTGATGCGCGATGGCCCCAGCTTTTCTAATCCGCCATCTCACGTATTTGAGTACAGCAATACCGGGTACGCACTCCTGGGACTGATCATTTCCAATGTCTCCGGGATGCCCTACCAGGACTATATTATGTCCAACATCCTGCAGCCCCTTGGCATGAATGAGACCTATTGGGAGTATGACCAGGTACCCCAGGACCGGCTGGCCATTGGCTATGCCAGGGACAGCCTTACTCCTGCCCCCATGCTCCACGATGGCAGTTACGGTGCCATGGGGGGGCTGATCACCACTATCGAAGACTTCAGCAAGTATGTCAGCTTTCAACTTTCTGCCTGGCCGCCCCGTAGTGGTCCGGAGCAGGGACCTGTAAGGCGAAGTTCCCTCCGCAAGATGCAGACCCCTCAATTTACGGGCCTATACGCCAATACACGGGACTGGAATGACGAACCCTGCCCGATCGCCTCCGGGTATGGCTACGGCCTTAACATCATGGAAAACTGCCATGGGACTCGGCGGGTCTCCCACGGTGGTGCCCTGCCTGGATTTGGGAGCAACTACGTTTTCTACCCCGACCTGGGCATCGGGCTGATGGCCTTCTGCAATGTCACCTATACCTCCCCCTGGCCCTATGACGAAATCGTGAAACTCCTGTTTGAAGAACTGGATTTGAAACCCAGGGAATCCGGGACTTCCAAAATCCTTAAAACGAGGCAAAAACAGGTTGTACAATGGATTCAGGAGGGGGATGCCGCTTTGGAGGCAAAAATCATGGCAGAGAATTTCTTTTTAGATGAAGACAAAGAACGGCGCATGAACAGGATCCGTCCCCTGCTGGAGCAGGCAGGTCCGATCCTCGGTATCGGGGAAATAAAACCCTGGAACCAGTTGAGGGGGACTTTTGACCTCTATGGAGAGAAAGACACCTTGCAGGTGGGATTTACCCTGAGCCCTGAGCCTGAGCCCAAAGTTCAGTACCTCATATTGGAACTTCAGTGACATACTCAGTACCCACCACGACAGCGGAAGCTATCCCATCTCCCTGTGAAATGCACTTTAGATTTTACAGGAAAAAGGAAATACTCGCCTTAGGTGGGCGGGAGTCCATGATGAGAGGGACAAGGGGCACCATTTAAACGGTTCATGGCCACGGAGTAATCCCTGAGGGTTCTATTTGCCGAGCACAAAAGGAAAAGTTTGATATTATCATCCCCAGTACCGGCGTACCAGGCATCTTGTAAAATGACATCAATGCTAAAATTTCATCGAATTATCCTCCTGGCCGGATTGATCTTTAGTTTCACCAGGAATGAGATTCAAGCGCAGGCCATTCCCGCAGTCAACCCGGTGCAGTTGGACAGCCTTATCCGTTTCGCGGAGGCAACCTATGCCGATGAGATCATGGTGCTCCACAAGAACAGGCAGGTGGTACACTGGAAAAGCGGACGTTGCGATTCTCTGTATTATGGGACCGCATCCATGATGAAATCCTGGACAGGGATCGCCGTGGGTATCCTGGTGGACCGGGGGCTGATTGGCAGCGAGGAAGACCTTATATGCGATTACCTTACCGATTGGAAGGCAGGCTGCCGCAACGAGGTAACCATCAGGAACCTGCTGACCATGTCCGGTGGTTTTAACCAGAGAAGCGGGGCCCGTGGGATCCTGGGGGCATCAGACAGCCGTGCATATGCCTTGAATGCTGAGCCCGATACCCTTCCCAATGTCCGCTTCGGTTATTCCAATGTTTCCGTACAGTTGCTGGGATTGCTCATCGAAAAGGTAACCGGGATGAACAGTGACCGTTTTTTCAGGGAAGCGCTATTTGAGCCCCTGGGGATGGATTCCACTCGTTTAAGGAAAGACAGATCCGGCAGGAATTATATAGTTTATGGGGGAGCTTACACCACCCTTCAGGATGCTGCCCAATTTGGCAAAATGATGCTCAACAAGGGAATCCTGAATGGCAGGCGTATTGTCACAGAGGATTGGATCGAGAAAAGCACGAACTCTTCGGGCCTGGTTCCCTATTACGGATACCTTTTCTGGATTGACGCCTTTACCGAAAACCGAAACTATGCCGCCACGGGGGACCTCGGGCAATTGACCATTGTCTACCCGGAACTGGAACTGGTATTTCTAAGGCGGCAAAAATGCAATCCCTCTAAATATACCAAAATGGAATGGATGGGACCGGATTTTGTCCGCCTCGTCGCCAGCGTGATTCACCAGCCTTGAGGTAGCACCCAAAAGGGGATACAAGGCTCCCCGGGGGATCCATGCAAATTGGAATCCTTTTCCTACCTTGTAAATCCAATACAGTGCACTGAGATGGTCGAAACCAATCGTCATTATGATGTCATCATCGTCGGCGCCGGCATTTCAGGCATCGGCACGGCCTACTGGCTGCAGGAAAAATGCCCAGGGAAAACATACGCAATCCTGGAAGCCCGGGAGCGCCTCGGGGGTACCTGGGACCTGTTCCGGTACCCCGGGATCCGGTCGGACTCGGACATGTTTACCTTTGGGTACCGCTTCAAACCATGGGAGAACCCCAAATCACTCTCGGACGGGGAATCCATCCGGAATTATCTAAACGAAACAGCTGAAGAAAATGGAATTGACCAAAACATCCATTTCAGCCATAAGGTACTTGCTGCAAACTGGTCGGGAGAAGATGCCCTCTGGACACTGCAAGTTACCCATGGTGGTACAACCTCCACCCTGAGGACGAAGTTTCTCTACATGTGCGCAGGGTACTACAGCTATAAGGAAGGGTACCGCCCCCCTTTTGAAGGTGAAGACTCATTTAACGGGCCTGTTATCCACCCCCAATTCTGGCCTGAAGACCTCGACTATTCGGGTAAAAGGATAGCCGTCATAGGCAGTGGAGCCACAGCGGTAACCCTGGTGCCCTCCCTGGCAGAGAAGGCGGACCATGTGACCATGATCCAGCGGTCGCCTACCTATATCATGAAGCTGCCCAACCGGAACGGCCTCTACATCAGCCTGGAGAAATGGCTCCCGGGAGGCGTGGCCTATCGCCTCACCCGGTGGCGGAACCTGGTGATGACCATGGGTTTGTTTGGATTTTCCCGTCTGTTCCCAAACCGGATGAAAGGACTCCTGATGAAAGGGGCCGCGAAAGAATTGCCGGAAGGCTATCCGGTCGAAACACATTTCAATCCAACCTACAAACCCTGGGACCAGCGCCTCTGCGTGATTCCGGACGGAGACCTTTTTAAAGCCATCAAAAAAGGTAAAGCCCATGTAATCACGGAGGAAATTTCACATTTCACACCCCATGGGATTGCCCTGAAGTCCGGGGAGGTCCTGGAAGCGGATATGATTGTCACGGCCACCGGCCTTAAGATGAAGCTCCTTGGAGGTGCCCGGATCACCCTGGACGGGCAACTACTGGATACGCATGAAGTACTGGTTTACAAGGGTATGATGATGAGCGGGGTCCCCAACTTTGCCCTTGCCTTCGGGTATACCAACAATTCCTGGACCCTGAAAACAGATCTGACAGCCAACCTGGTTTGCCGGATCCTGAATTACATGGACCGCAAGGGATACGAGGTGGTGGTACCGGTAGTTCCGCGAGACATAGAGGAAGAGGAATTCCTGCCTCTGGAGTCGGGTTACATGAAACGGGCAAGACACCTGTTGCCCAAAACGGATCCAAAAGGCCCTGGCGCGTGTATCAGAACTACCTTATGGAT
>SBFL01000246.1 GCA_006227965.1 Bacteroidota bacterium
AACCCGGATGCCATCAAGGACATCAAACTTTACAAGGGCGGGATTCCTGCCCGCTACGGGGGCAGGGTCTCCTCCGTGCTCGATATTTTCCAGAAAGAGGGAAACAGCAAAGAATTCCACCTCAGCGGGGGAATTGGTGCGGTTGCCAGCCGCCTGCTCGCCGAAGGCCCTATAGTAAAAGACAAGGCGTCTTTTCTAATTGGCGGACGGGCATCCTATGCCCATCTTTTTCTGCCGCTGATTGACCTGAACAACAGGGCTTATTTCTATGACCTGAACACCAAATTGAACTATCAGGTAAACGAAAAGAACAATCTGTTCCTCTCGGGTTATTTTGGAAGGGACCTTTTCAGCATAAACGATTTGTTTGTCAATACCTACGGGAATGCCGTCTTTAACTTCCGTTGGAACCACATCTTTTCAGACAAACTTTTCTCCAACCTGTCCCTGATCTATTCCGATTACTATTACGGGCTGGAACTCGATTTTGTGGGGTTTGAATGGGATTCAGGCATACAGAACTTCAATGTAAAATACGACCTGAAGCACTACCTGAGCGACAAATTGCAGGTAAACTACGGTTTGAATAATATCTATTACGTTTTCAATCCCGGAAAAATCATTCCTAACAGCGAAGATTCAGGGATCGTTGAGGAGCAGCTCACCAAGAAATACGCTAATGAGAATGCCCTCTACGTGGACGTTTCCCATGAAATCACCGAAAACCTGAGCCTGGGTTACGGGTTGCGGGTCAGCCAGTTCAATCGTCTGGGGCAGGACGAATTTTACGTGTATGAAAACGACAATCCTGTGGATTTCGATCCCTTCAGCCTGGTGTATCAGGAAGCCACCCCCATAGACACCATCAACCCCGGCCGGGGAGAAACCCTTAAAAAATTCCTGAATTTCGAACCGAGGATCTCTGCTTCCTATGCCCTGAATGACCGGACTTCGATCAAGGCGAGCTACATCCGGATGGCGCAATACCTCCACCTGCTTTCCAATACCAGCTCCCCCACTCCCCTGGATGTATGGACCCCCAGCGGGCCCTACGTGGAACCCCAGCTGCTCAACCAGTATGCCCTGGGCTTTTTCCGGAATTCCCAATCAGGGGAATTCAGTTTTGAGACCGAGGTATTCTACAAGGAAGTAGACAACCGTATCGATTATATCGACGGGGCCAACCTGATCGCGAACAATGCCATCGAACGGGTGATCCTCAACGGGGAGGCCCGGGCCTATGGATGGGAACTGCTTTTACGTAAGAATACCGGTGCCCTGACCGGCTGGATTGCCTATACGCTCTCCCGTTCCGAACAGCGAACACCCGGACGGGACCTGGATATAGACAACGGAAGGTCCGGTATTGAGACGGGCATAAACTTCGGGGAGTGGTACAGCACCCCCTATGACAAAACCCATGACCTTACCATCTACGCGAACTATCAGCTGAACCGCCGCTGGAGTTTCAATGCGAACTTCCTCTATCAGACCGGACAACCCACCAACTACCCTGTGGGTCAGTTCCAGTTTGAAGGACTGGTGGTACCCTACTACGGATTGCGCAACCAGGAACGCCTTCCGGATTACCACCGACTGGATATTGCGGCCACGCTGAGACCCACGCCAAAACCAAACCGGAAGCTGCGGGGAGAATGGGTTTTCAGTATATACAACGTGTACAACCGGATGAATGCAGCTTCTATCAATTTCCGGCAAAATCAGGACACCGGGCGGAACGAGGCCATCCGCACGTCGATTTTCGGAATTGTACCCTCGGTAACCTATAATTTCAGATTCTGAGGCGATGAGAAAGAGGCTGTTTCTTTTGGGCATTATGTGGGTCGCTCTGGTAGGCTGCGAAGATGTCATCGAGGTGGAAGTACCTGTGGAAGAACCACGCCTGGTAGTAGATGGCCTGCTGCGGGTGGACACGACCCAGACCTATGTACCCGTGGAAGTACGACTGACACAGACTGCAGGGTTTTTTGATGAAATCCAGCCGGTTACCGATGCGGATCAGGTGATTATCATCCTCCAAACTCTCGATGAGGATGGCCTGCCAGCCGATACGGGTACCAGGTCCCTTACGCAGCTGGAGGAAGGAAGCGGGGTCTATGTGCCCGACCCCAGCTTTGATGCGGACCAGCGGCTTCTGGTTTCCACCGTGGTGGAGAATGACATCCTTTTTACCCTGGTGGTCAGCTGGCGGGGTAGGCGTTATGCCGCCCAGACAAAATATGTGACCTCGGTCCCGATCGATGAACTCCGCCTTGGGGATGGCACCCTTTTTGGCGAGGATGAAACGGAACTTATCGTCCGCTTTACGGATAACCCGGACCGGGATAACTTCTATGTTTTCGACTTTGGTTTCGGCAATTTCCTGGCCTCTGAGGATACCTTCTACAAAGGGCAGGAATTTGAGTTTTCCTATTTCTACGACGAGGATTTTGAACCCGGAACGGAACTGGAGGTGGGGCTCCTGGGGGCAGACCGCACTTTCTTTAACTACATGGATCTTCTGATAGAGCAAACCGAAGGACAACAGGGTCCTTTCCAAACCCCGGTGGCTACCGTGCGGGGCAACGTCTTTGATGTGACCGACCTGGACAATATCGAGAACGTGGATAATGCGGCCCAGCCGGAAGTATTCCCGCTGGGCTATTTTGCGATCGTTCAGGAATTCACAGAACGAATTACCATTGAATAGCACATGAAAGGATGGGTGGCATTAACGGGGTTGGTACTATTATTCCTGCTTTCCGCCTGCGAGGAGGTGATTGAGGTGGAAGTGCCCGGGGATCGCCCCCGCCTGATCGTGGACGGTTTGATACGCGTGGATGAGCAGCAGCCCTATGTGCCGGTTCGTATCGCTCTTTCCGAAACAAATACTTTCTTCGAGGAACTCCCGGTAACCCAGGCAGATAATATCATAATCCAGGTAGACCGCTTTGAGGCTGACGGCAGCCTCATAGAATCCTTTACTTCCTCCCTGGCCGAGGAAGCTCCTGGAACAGGGGTCTATATCCCGGACCCCAATGCCACTTTCGACCAGCGCATCCCAACCGTTTTACTGGATGAAAACGTGCGCTTTACCCTTCAGATCCGGCACAAGGAGCGGCAGTATGTCGCGCAGACACGGTATCAGCCCGTGGTACCCATCAATTTTTTGTTGCAGGGACGTGCCACGCTTTTCGAAGGGGATGAGACCGAACTGATCGTCGCTTTTACGGACCCGCCGGGAAAGGGGGATTATTACCTCTTTGATTTTGGCCCTTCTGAGTTCCTGGTTACCGAGGACACCTTCTATGATGGTCAGTTCTTCCAGTTCTCCTACTTCTACGAGGACCCCATCGAACCGGGGACTGAGCTCGAAATCGGCATCATGGGGTCAGACGTAACCTTTTACAATTATATGGACCTGCTTATCGAGCAAAGCGAAGGCCGGCAGGGACCCTTCCAGACACCAGTGGCCACAGTTCGCGGGAATGTAGTCGATGTTACCGGGTTGGACAACCAGGAGCGGATTGACAATGCGGACCGTCCGGAAATCTTCCCCCTGGGATACTTCGCAATAGTACAGGAACACAGGCGGTCCCTTACCATTCAGTGATCCCTCTGCTTTGAAATTTTTTTGAAATATTCCCGGACTGCATCCCGGGCGAGGGTTGTTACGTGTTTCATGTTGTGGGAAAGAGGTTTATCGGGGTCAGAAACCACCAGGACGTCCAGGAATCCATGCTCGCGGAGCGATTTCAGGGGGACTTCCGATTCACCGCAGACGGCAATTACAGGAATGTTGTGGCGCCTTCCCAGAGCAAGTACCCCCTGAATCAATTTCCCGTTCAGGGTCTGCGAATCGATCCTGCCTTCCCCCGTAAAAATGAAATCCACAGGAGTATGTTGAACAAACTCTTCTACCCCTGTGAGCCCCAGTACGTATTCGGTACCGCTGATAAAACGCGCTCCCAGAAAACAGTGCAATCCA
>SBFL01000105.1 GCA_006227965.1 Bacteroidota bacterium
GCCGGGTCGTTGCTGTCCGATTCCGACCTGATCCGAAAGCAGATTGCGCTGGCTGCCGGTACCTCCTCCCTTTCAATCCGTCAAAACAGCCTGAAGTTCATTACCGTAATGATCCGTAACCTGAGCAGCTATTGCAAGGGGCTTGAAATGGACGGGATGCGGGAGCAGGAGTACCTTGAACTGTTGCGGAAGGAACTGGTCAGTTTTCGCAAGTCCTTCAAGCACTGGCGGAAAAGCCTCGGGAACTAACCGTCAGAATCCCCTACATATTTCTGCGGTACTGCCCACCAACCTCAAATAACCTTTGCGTGATCTGCCCCAGGGAACACACCTTGCAGACCTCCATAAGCACCTCAAACATGTTTTCATTGTGCACGGCGGACTCCTGCAGCCGGCGAAGCCAGGTATCAGAAGCATGCTTATGCTGGGCGTGCATTCGTTTCAGGGTGCTTATCTGTGCCTTTTTCTCTTCTTCCGTAGCACGGATTACTTCGGCTGGAAGAATGGTGGGGGAGCCTTTGGAATTCAGGAAGGTATTCACCCCGATAATCGGGTAGTCCCCCGTGTGTTTGAGGGTTTCATAATGCAGGCTCTCATCCTGTATGCGGGAACGCTGATACATGGTCTCCATGGCCCCCAGGACCCCGCCCCGTTCAGTAAGCCGGTCAAATTCATACAGGACTGCCTCTTCCACCAGGTCGGTCAGTTCCTCGATGATGAAGGCCCCCTGAAGGGGGTTTTCGTTTTTGGTCAGGCCGAGTTCCTTGTTGATGATCAGCTGTATGGCCATCGCCCTCCTTACAGATTCCTCCGTTGGGGTTGTGATTGCCTCATCGTAGGCGTTGGTGTGAAGGGAATTACAGTTGTCATAGATCGCGTAGAGGGCCTGAAGTGTCGTACGGATATCGTTAAAATCGATTTCCTGGGCGTGCAGGCTCCTCCCGGAGGTCTGTATGTGGTATTTGAGCATTTGCGCCCTGGGGTCTGCCCCGTATTTCTCCTTCATGGCCTTGGCCCATATCCTTCGGGCCACCCGTCCGATAACGGCATATTCAGGGTCTATACCATTTGAGAAGAAAAAAGAAAGGTTGGGTCCGAACTGGTTGATATCCATACCGCGGCTCAGGTAGTACTCAACATAGGTAAAGCCATTGGACAGGGTAAAGGCCAGCTGGGTTATCGGATTGGCACCCGCCTCGGCAATATGGTAACCCGAGATGGAAACAGAATAGAAATTCCGCACCTGGTTTTCGATGAAGTACTCCTGTACATCCCCCATCAGGCGTAGAGCGAATTCGGTCGAGAAGATACAGGTATTCTGTGCCTGGTCTTCCTTGAGGATATCGGCCTGTACCGTGCCCCGTACCAGTCTTAGCGTATCCGACCTGATGGCATCGTACACTTCCCGAGGAAGCACCTGGTCACCGGTAACCCCGAGCAGCATCAGCCCCAGTCCGTCATTTCCCTCCGGCAGGTCTCCCAGATATTCAGGTGCGCCGACACCATTGTTTTTAAAGATCTCCGCCATTTTGGCCTTTACTTCCTTTTTCAGACCCTGTTCCCGGATATATTTCTCGCAATTCTGGTCGATGGCGGCGTTGAGAAAAAAGCCCAGCAGCATGGGGGCGGGCCCGTTGATGGTCATACTCACCGAGGTTTTGGGGTCGGAGAGGTCGAAACCGGAATAGAGTTTCTTGGCATCATCCAGGCAACAGATGGAAACCCCGGCATTCCCGATCTTCCCGTAGATATCCGGGCGGTGACCAGGATCGTGACCGTAGAGGGTAACCGAATCGAAAGCCGTTGAAAGGCGCTTGGCCGGCATATCGAGGCTCAGGTAATGGAACCGGCGGTTGGTCCGCTCCGGCCCGCCTTCGCCTGCGAACATCCGCGTGGGGTCTTCCCCTTTCCGCTTGAACGGATACAGCCCGGCCGTGTATGGAAAAGACCCGGGCACATTTTCCTGCAGGCTCCATTTGAGGATTTCACCCCAGCTGCGGTAGCGCGGAAGCACTACCTTTGGGATCTTCAGGTGTGACAGGGATGCTGTATGGGTTTCGACGGCCACTTCTTTGCCGCGAACCGAATAGGTGTAGATCGGGTCCCGGTAGCACTGCTTTAGAGCGGGCCACCTTAGCAGGAGGTCCCAGTTATGCGGGTTCAGGTTTTTGTGCTCCTTCTCAAACAGGTCGATCAGGCTGGAGAGCATCTCCCCTCCGTCCTGATCCGGTTCCGGACTCGGGAATTCTCCCCTCAGTAGCCCTCCCGGGCCGAGGCCGGCCCCTTCCTCCCCAATAGGTACGCCAGAGAGCGTACATACGGTCAGATACAGCCCATACAAACGTTCTGCCACTTCCACCTGTTGTTGTACACGGGTATCGAACGCCCGGTTATTTTCAGCAATTTCTGAGAGGTAACGGGTGCGGGCAGGCGGGATGATGAAGATCTTTTCCGGCTCCTCCCCGGTTTCGGCATCCTGTTCGAGGGCCCATCCCAGCCCTTTATCTCCAAGCTCCTTCATCACAGCCCGGTAGAGCCGGTTCATTCCCGGGTCGTTGAACTGGGAGGCAATCGTTCCATAAACGGGGAGGTCCTCCGGACTGGCTTCCCAGAGGCCGTGGTTGCGCTGATATTGTTTCTTTACATCCCGGAGCGCATCGGCCGCCCCGCGCTTGTCGAATTTGTTGATCGCCACCAGGTCTGCAAAATCAAGCATATCGATCTTCTCCAGCTGCGTGGCAGCCCCGAATTCAGGGGTCATGACGTAGAGGGAAAGATCCGAGTGCTCAAGGATTTCGGTATCGGACTGCCCGATCCCGGATGTCTCCAGTATAATCAGGTCAAACTCGGCAGCCTGAAGCACGGAAACAGCCTCCCTCACGTGTTTGGAAAGGGCCAGGTTGGACTGGCGGGTGGCCAGGGAACGCATATAGATATTCGGGTGGTGGATGGCGTTCATCCGAATTCGGTCCCCGAGCAGGGCTCCCCCCGTTTTCCTTTTGGAGGGATCCACTGAAATTATCCCCAGCGTCTTATCCGGGAACTGGTTCAAAAACCGCCGGACCAGTTCGTCCACAAGGCTGCTCTTTCCTGCCCCGCCGGTACCGGTGATTCCAAGTACGGGTGCAACCCGATCCGGTTTTGGAAAGGATTTCTGAAGGCCCTGATAATCCTCGGGCCGGTTTTCCGCCAGGCTGATCAGCCGTGCCAGGGCGGGCACGTCCTTCTCAGCCAATAGTTCTTCAATCGGCCTTCCCTGAGGCAGGGACAGGTCTGCCACGGAATAGTCGGCCTTGGAAACCAGGTCATTGATCATCCCCTGCAACCCCATTTCCCGTCCGTCATCCGGGGAGTACAGGCGTGTAATCCCATAATCCATCAGCTCCTCGATCTCCCTGGGCAGGATCACACCCCCTCCACCTCCGAAAATCTGAATATGGCCTGCACCTTTTTCCTGCAACAGGTCGTACATGTAGCGGAAGTATTCATTATGCCCTCCCTGGTAGGAGGTCATGGCTATGGCATTGGCGTCCTCCTGGATGGCACAGTCCACCACCTCCGCCACAGAGCGGTCGTGCCCGAGATGGATCACCTCCACCCCTGTGGATTGAATAATCCTTCTCATGATATTGATGGCGGCATCATGCCCGTCAAAAAGGGAGGCTGCCGTAACAATCCGGACGTTGTGGGTGGGTTTATATGGGGGGTCGACTTTCATAGATACGACGCGTTTAAAAGGGACTGCAAGTTACCGAAAATGGAAAATATGTCTTTTCTCCTTCCGAATTTTATAACGAAAAGTTGCTTTTCGGGTTCCCGATTTGGAATCTGATAAATACACCCCAGATAACCCAAAAGAAGCGCCAAATTTGTGTTACGCCCAATTTTTTAGAGAAAACAACCGGGGCCCAGCTTTTTTTCAAAAAATACATACTAAAGAATCCAAATGGTGCGTTATAAATTTATAGCGTACAAAAGTATGATGCGGACTTAACTTTTTGGAAACCCGGAAAGCCCGCTTTTTACAGAAATTTACATCAGATTATTTGAGTTAGTATTTTTTGAGTTAGTTAGTTCAGACCCCGCTGCCAGGCGGGGTTTTTTTTTGAAGACCCCAGCCCCGCCTCACTCCCCTGTTTTCCTGTAGTATCCATCGAAGAGCACCTGATGGACGGCTCCGTCCCTTAGCACCTCCCAGTGCTGGCGAACCCTCCCATCTTCCTGTAAGGACCATGTAATGCGGTTGATCACCGGGACACCTTCCGGATCGAGGGCTGGTTCTGAAGACAGTACCATGGCATCTCCCTTCAGTCCGCCCTTTAGTTTCAGGATATTGCCACTATTATCCACCCATAGCTGTTCCCATTGCCCCAGTCTCCGGTTGAAATAGGTGAAGCTCGTACCCGTAAACCCCTGACGGGCACTCTTCCATTGTTCCTGCAACACACAGCCATCCTGGATTCTCTCAATCAGATTGACACCTGCAGGACTCCCGTCCGGCAGGGTGACCTCCCATTCCCCTATCCAGAAATCAAAACTCCTGTACTCCTGGGAGCAACACGTACAATCTGACTGTTGCTGGGCCCTTATCAAAGGGATGCCCACCAAGATTAAAAAAACTAATGTCAAAAATGTCCTCATGTGAAAACGCCTATTTAAAGGTAGGGAAAGGATTCGATTATGACCGCTTTACAGCGGTCGATTTTGGGAATTTCCAAATTACCGAAACGACAAAAACGTAGGCTGAATTCCGCCCGGCATTTAAGAAAAATGTAAGCTTTTAGACAAAAAACCTGATTTATAGACAAATACATCACTTTGCTGACATCCAATCCTCCAATTTCAGCGTAAATTTGTTATACACCCAATTCACCATGGAAAAACAATATTGCAAAGTTGGCACCAGTCATCCTCTGGGATCAGAAGCAAGGGGGTTGGATTTACTTGAAAACCTTTTAAGTCATTTCAACAGAAAGGCTGCAGAAGCCGCTCAGTCCGGGTCGGCCCTGAAGGAATTTTTTGAGCGTAAAGCACAGAAAATCCAGAAAGTGCTTCAATAGTCGCTTTACCCCGGGCCGGTGCGAAGTATGGCAGCCATTTGCTGCTGCAGTTCTTCCGCCTTCCCTGCTGCTGCCTCGGCAAAGTCAGACTCCCCTGAAGCATAGATGATTCCCCTGGATGAATTGACCAGCAGACCTACCTGGCGGTTCAGACCGTAATTGCAAACCTCTTCGAGGCTGCCACCCTGTGCCCCCACACCCGGAATCAAGAGGAATCGATCAGGTATAATTTCCCGTATTTTTTTCAAAAAAGAAGCCTTTGTAGCCCCGACTACATACATCAGTCTGTCGGCGTTGGCATAAGTAGTGCTTTTTCGCAGTACTTCCAGGTAAAGGGCCTCATCAGGACTCGGCAGAGTCTGAAAATCAAATGCCCCCTGATTCGATGTCAGGGCGAGCAAAATAACGTGTTTGCCGGGATAGGCCAGGAACGGCTCCACAGAGTCCCTGCCCATATAGGGCGCCACGGTTATCGAATCAAAATCCATCCCCTGGAAGAACGCCCTGGCATACCGGTCTGAGGTATTCCCGATATCGCCCCGTTTGGCATCTGCAATGGTAAAGTGGTTTGGGTAGTACTCCCTCAGGTATTGTACCGTTCGTTCAAGGGCTGCCCAGCCCGCACTGCCATAGGCTTCATAGAAAGCCGTATTGGGCTTGTAGGCCACGCAGAGGGCATGGGTGGCATCTATGATGGCCTTGTTAAAGGCAAATATCGGGTCCTTGGAATTCCTGAGGAATTCAGGGATCTTCTCCAGGTCGGTATCCAGGCCGACGCATAAAAAACTCTGTTTTTTGCGGATTTGTGCTATGAGTTTCTCGGTAGTCATCTAAGGTCAGAAAGTCTCGGAAGCTTCCCTAAGTTTTTCGGTATTGTGGACCAGCATGAGCTCATCGATAATCTTTTGCAGATCCCCGTTGATAATATTCTGCAGGTCATAAAGGGTAAGGCCGATCCTGTGGTCCGTCACCCTGCCCTGAGGGTAATTGTAGGTGCGGATCTTGGCCGACCGGTCCCCGCTGCTCACCTGGGAATTCCGCTTGGCGGCGTCCTCTTCCTGTTTTCTGGCGAGCTCCATGTCATACAGTCGGGAACGCAACACCTTGAAAGCCTTGTCCTTGTTTTTATGCTGGGATTTCTCGTCCTGGCACTGGGCCACGACACCCGTGGGAATGTGCGTAAGGCGGACCGCGGAATAGGTGGTGTTCACAGACTGGCCCCCGGGCCCTGACGAGCAGAAATAATCGATCCGCACATCCTTCGGGTCGATATGCACTTCAAAATCCTCGGCTTCCGGCAGCACCATCACTGTGGCGGCGCTGGTATGCACCCGCCCCTGCGTTTCTGTCTGGGGTACGCGCTGCACCCGGTGAACCCCGGCCTCAAACTTGAGCGTTCCGTATACGTCCTCCCCTGACACCTCGAACTGGATTTCCTTGTAACCTCCGCTGGTTCCCTCGCTGAAATCCAACAGATGGGTTTTCCAACCCCTGGATTCGCAGTATTTGGTATACATCCGGTACAGGTCTCCGGCAAAAATGCTGGCCTCATCTCCCCCCGTGCCTGCGCGGATCTCCATGACCACATCCTTGGCGTCTTCAGGATCCTTTGGGATGAGCAGCATTTTTATTTGTTCTTCCAAAGCGGGTAGGCCCCCTTCGGCCTCTTCAAGCTGCATTTTGGCCATTTCGGTCATCTCCGGGTCACTGCCGTCGGAAATCAGTTCCTCTGCCTCCCGGATGCGGTCCTGGAGTTCGATGTACTGTTCCCGCTTGTCCATGATCTCCCTGAGGTCCTTGTACTCCTTGTTCAACTGGATGTACTTCTTCTGGTCCGCAATGATATCGGGTTGTATGATCAGATCTGAGACCTCGTCAAACCGCTGTTTTACAATGTCGAGTTTTTCCAGCATACATCTTTGAGTTCCCCGCGAAGGTACGATTTTTATAGGTCAATTCCAGTCATACAGGTCCTCCCGGCGAGACTACATGAACCACTGCCCACACCTGTGTTCGGGGCAACATGGGGAAGATTAGGTTTAAAGAGGTAAGGGTGAATTTATTTATGAATCCCTGAAGGCAGCGAAAGGTACGGGAAAAGGCCGCTCCAGGGCACAGGCACCGTAAAAAGGCTTTTCATTCAAGAAATACTGAATTTCCGTACCGCCCCTTTATTGGGACTGCCTGAAAGGAAGGCACAATTCGTATTTCTAATAGACAAACCTACCGTAAGGGCTCTCGATGGTGAGCTTTTTGCCTTCCGAGGCTTCTACCCTGCCTACCACCTGCGCGTCTATCTTAAAGGATTCGGCAATAGCGATAAGGTCCCCTGCAAGGGATTCCGGCACATAGAGCTCCATGCGGTGCCCGCAGTTAAACACCTGGAACATTTCCTGCCAGCCGGTTCCGGATTCGCGCTGGATAAGCTCGAACAGGGGAGGTACGGGCAGGAGGTTGTCTTTGATCACGTGCAGGTTTTCGACAAAATGCAGGATCTTGGTCTGGGCGCCCCCGCTGCAATGCACCATTCCATGGATCCCTCCGGGTCCGTGGGATTGAAGGATCTTCCGGATGACCGGGGCATAGGTCCGGGTTGGGGAAAGCACCAGTTTTCCAGCATCCAGAGGGGTTCCGGGAACAACTTCCGTCAGGCTCCTCCCTCCGGAATACACCAGATCAACCGGGACTTCCGGGTCGAAGCTTTCCGGGTACCGGGAGGCGAGTTTTCGGTGGAATACATCGTGGCGGGCCGAGGTCAGGCCGTTGCTGCCCATGCCCCCGTTGTACTCTTTCTCATAAGTAGCCTTACCGTAGGAAGCGAGCCCCACAATCACATCCCCGGCCTGTATCCTGGCATTGTCGATTACCAGGTCCCTTCGGATCCTCGCTGTGACGGTTGAATCCACAATGATGGTCCGCACCAGGTCTCCCACATCGGCGGTCTCCCCTCCGGTGCTTCGGATGGTAACGCCCCATTGCTGCAGGTCTTCTATAAGTTCTTCCGTGCCCTGAATGATGGCGGAAATAACCTCCCCGGGGATCTTATTGGCATTCCGGCCGATGGTGGAGCTGAGCAGAATTTCGTCCGTAATTCCGACGCAAAGCAGGTCGTCCAGGTTCATCACCAGGGCATCCTGTGCAATGCCCTTCCAGACGGAGAGGTCCCCGGTTTCCTTCCAGTACATGTAGGCAAGGGAAGACTTGGTCCCCGCCCCGTCCGCATGCATCACCAGGCAATAATCCGGGTCACCGGTGAGGTAATCCGGCACTATTTTACAGAAGGCCTTGGGGAACAGCCCTTTATCTATGTTCTCTATAGCCTTGTGGACGTCGTCCTTGGTGGCGGAAACCCCTCGTTTCTGATACCGGTCGGATGCGTTGGAGCCCATGGATGTGGTATTGGTTTGGGCAAAAATACGAGAATCCTCCAGATCGCGGACCGAAAAGACCACGATCATGCCCGTCCCGCCTACTTCACGAATAAAAGCTCCCGGTATTTTGCCAGGGGCCAGTGATTATCTCCCACAAGGCGTTCCAGACGATCGCCGTGATGCCTGATTTCCTCGAAATAGGGAAGGACAGCATCGCAGTAGGCCCTGGCCTTTTTATGGATATTCTTCAGGGAATTGGCTCGTTTTCGAGACTCCGTCATGGCATCTGTCTTCTTTCGGAGGGCCTGCAGGTGTTCTGCAAGTTGGTCCAGGATCCCCAGTTGGGCCTCCCCCATTTTTTTGTGGGCCGCACCGTATACATCCTTGAGCCCGGCAATGTTCCGGAGCAGGTCATTCTGGTAGGCGATAGTGGCAGGGATAACATAATTGTAGACGAGTTCTCCCAAAACCCGGCCTTCAATCTGAAGGTTGAGCACGTAGGTTTCCAGCTCCACCTCCTGCCGCGCCCGCACTTCCGTTTCGGTCATCACCCCGGTGGCCCGGAATAACTCCAGGGATTCGGAAGCAGTAAGCGCCTCCATGGCTGCCGGAGTATTCTTCTGGTTGCTAAGCTTGCGGCGGGCAGCTTCTTTTTCCCACCCTTCGCTGTAGCCATCCCCGTCAAAACGGATCCGCTTGCTGGATTTGATGTACTCCCTCAGCACATTGAAGATCGCTTCGTCCTTTTTGAGTTTTTTGCCGTTTATCAGCCGGTCCACCTCTTCTTTGAATTCGCGCAATTGCATGGCGACAATGGTGTTGAGTATCGTCATGGGTTTGGCGCAGTTGGCCTTGGAGCCAACGGCCCGGAATTCGAATTTGTTGCCCGTGAATGCAAAGGGGGAAGTCCGGTTCCGGTCTGTATTGTCCAGCAGGATTTCCGGGATCTTGCCCACCACATTAAGCTTCAGTTCGGTTTTCTCCTCAGGAGAAAGTTTGCCCTTTGAAACCCCTTCCAGTTCGTCCAGCACCTCCGTGAGCTGCTTGCCAACAAAGATGGATATAATGGCCGGGGGGGCTTCGTTGGCCCCGAGGCGATGGTCATTGCTGGCAGAGGCGATGCACGCCCTCAAAAGGGCCTCATACTGGTCCACCGCCTTGATGGTATTCACGAAAAAAGTCAGGAACTGCAGGTTTTTCATGGGTGTGGACCCGGGGCTCAGCAGATTGGTTCCCGTATCCGTGCTCAGCGACCAGTTGTTGTGTTTCCCGGACCCGTTGATCCCTGCAAAGGGTTTTTCGTGAAACAACACTTTGATCCCATGCCGTTCTGCGACCTTTTCCATCAGGTCCATCAGGAGCAGGTTGTGGTCCACTGCCAGGTTGGCCTCTTCAAAGACCGGCGCCAACTCAAACTGGTTGGGAGCCACTTCATTGTGCCGCGTCTTGACCGGGATTCCTAGCAACATACATTCCTCCTCCAGGTCCCGCATAAACCTGAAGGCCCGGGGCGGGATGACCCCGAAATAATGGTCGTCCAGCTGTTGTCCCTTGGCCGCTGACTGCCCCAAAAGGGTACGCCCGGCGAGGGTGAGATCGGGACGGGTTGCTGCCAGTGCCTTATCGATGAGGAAATACTCCTGTTCCCAACCCAGGGTAGCAATCACCTTGTTGACGTTCTTGTCAAAATAACGGGCTACCGCCGTCGCGGCCTCGTCCACAGCGTGCAGCGCCCTTAGAAGGGGGGCTTTGTTGTCCAGGGCTTCCCCTGTGTAGGAAACAAATACAGTGGGAATACAGAGGGTATTCCCGTAGATGAATGCCGGAGAGGTCGGGTCCCATGCGGTATACCCGCGGGCTTCAAAGGTGTTGCGTATCCCTCCGCTGGGAAAACTCGAGGCATCAGGCTCCTGCTGCACCAACTGGCCGCCCCCGAATTTTTCGATGGCCCTGCCATCGGGCAGCAGGTCGAAAAAGGCATCGTGTTTCTCAGCCGTGGAACCGGTCAGCGGCTGAAACCAATGCGTGTAGTGGGTGGCGCCCATGCTCATGGCCCAGGCTTTCATGGCTTCAGCCACCTGATCGGCTATTTTGCGGTCTATTTTGGATCCCGAATATATAGCCTCCTTAACACTTATAAATGCATCCCTGGTAAGGTACTGCTGCATGCGACCCTCGTTAAAAACATTTTTGCCAAATGATTCAGACCGGTTAAGCCCGGTATTCTTGGATGGCAAAGGGAACGTCCTTTT
>SBFL01000364.1 GCA_006227965.1 Bacteroidota bacterium
CTTCGGAAACGAACAATGGATTTCCTGTAGAAGTCTGCTGCACTCCCTGACGCCCAGGAAGTCCCAAAGCCCACACGGGGCTCGCGCTCGTTTAAAAGAAAGGTGCTCCTGCGCGTATCGACGCTTTGTGTAAACAGGGCTATCCGGGTTTCCTCCCAAAGTTCCTGCCCCATCAGCATGGGAGAATTTGAGCAGACGCTGAGTATTGGTCCGGAAATGGCCTGTGCCCAGTTGTAGGTGTCAGCAAACTGATCGGGGTCAATCTGCAAATGGGCCTGGAAACTGGTGTTGCAGCCTTCATACATGATCGAATCATGGTGAAGGTTGATCTCGTCCACTCCTTTTATATGGACTTCAAGGTCGCTCTTCCGTACTTTTTGGATGGCGTCGCTTAATATCTTGTAGCGCTCCTTGGGCGTCATGTAGTCTTCAGAAAGGTAAAACGTGCTGATGGTGGGCAGGATTCCCGTTAGAATAACGTAATTGCCGTGTTTGTCGGCTATCTCCTGTCCGTAATCCAGCAGGGTGTTCAGTTGACGGTGCATTTCTGAAAAGCAGGTTCCCTTCAGGGGCCGGGGGTCCAGATTGATCTCCAGGTTGTAGAGGGTTAGTTCAGAAGTAAAATGGGGGTCTTTAATGTCTGCCAGGATTTCCATGGCTTTGTTAGAGGGTTCCCAGTTCTTGTTTACCAGGCAGAACTCCTGCTCCGCGCCTATATGAATGGGCTCCTTGAGGAACATCCCTTTTTGCAGCATTTCTTCTAGTGCGTCAATGTCGGTCAGGAGGCGGTGAAAATAAATGCTGCGTTCCTCGACGGTTTCCAAGGGTTTCACGGTATGGGTCCCCATATGAGATTATTTAAGGTTTGGCCGAAAGACAGCTATATCAGGGCAATTTAGAGTCTGCCCCTGCCCTTTACTATGATAATTATCATTCAGGACAGCCCCTAATTTATTGCTATTTTTGGACATGCCCTCCTATCGGTTTCCTAAGAATGAAAGTTTGTCCAGCAAAAAGCTCTGGCAAGAGGTGTTCAGTAAGGGTACCCGGCTAAAGGCCTTCCCTTTGGTTCTTCAGTACCACAAGTGTCCCCTTCCGGAGAATGTGCCGGTACAGGCCGGGTTCGCCGTTCCCAAGAAATCCTTTGGGAAGGCTGTTGACAGGAACCGTATAAAACGGCTGATGCGGGAGGCCTACCGCATGGAAAAGCCCGGGTTTTTTAACAATATAGAAGGGAGCTATGCGTTCGTATTTTTATACCTTGGGAAGGAAATGCCCGATTTCCCTGATGTTTCCCGGGCTGTGAAATCACTCCTCAAAAATTTCAACGAACATGAACATGAAGAAGCTGTTGAGAAATAATCTCATAATTCCATTGCTGGCCGCGGGGGTCTTTCTGACTGCCACCAGTTTTAAGGGTGATTTTTTTGAGATCGCCAAACAGATAGAAATATTCACCACTCTTTTCAAAGAGCTGAATATGAATTATGTGGATGAGACCAATCCGGCCGAGCTTATGGATACCGCCATAAAGGGCATGCTGGACGATCTGGACCCCTATACACAGTTCCTCAACGAACAGGATGTGGAGGCCTTCAAGATCAACAATGCCGGAGAATATTCCGGAATAGGGGCCCTTGTTCGTTCTTATGAGGACAAACTGGTTGTAGTGGAGCCCTACAAGGGGTATCCGGCCGATCAGGCCGGGCTCAAGGCCGGGGATGAAATCATCCGGATCGGGGGAATTGAGGTTTCAGATTTCAAGGACGACGCCACCGAACTGTTAAAAGGGGCTGACAAATCCACTGTTGAGGTTGCCTACCGGCGCAGGGGCGTTGTTGCCACGACAACCGTTGCGCGTGGTGCGATAGAAATCGACGCCGTGCCCTTTTACCGGTTGGCTGATGACAGGACCGGCTATATTGTGCTGTCCAGGTTCAACGCCAAGGCCAGCGAACAAACCCGGGATGCCATTCAGGAACTCAAGGGCCAGGGCGCTGAAAGGATGATCCTGGATTTAAGGGGAAATCCCGGTGGCTTGCTTTCAGAAGCCATCAACGTGACCAACCTCTTTGTTCCCAAGGGAGAGCTTATTGTAACCACCAAATCCAAGGTAAAAAAATTCAATCAGGAATATAAAACCCGGAACCAGCCCCTTGACACTGAAATCCCCCTGGTGGTCCTGATCAATGGACAAAGTGCCTCGGCAAGCGAAATTGTATCCGGGGGCCTGCAGGACCTGGACCGCGCAGTAATAATGGGGGCGCGGAGTTTTGGGAAGGGACTGGTACAGAGGCCTCTTAAACTCACCTATGGCACCCAGCTCAAGGTTACCATAAGCCGGTACTACACCCCTTCGGGCCGCTGTATACAGGCGCTGGACTACTGGAACCGGGACGACGACGGGAATGCTGTGAGAAACACCCGGTTCCAGGAGTTCCGAACCCGCAACGGTCGGGCGGTAACGGACGCAGGTGGCGTGATGCCGGATATCGAGATCCGGGAACTCACCTCAAACGGCCTTATTGATGCCCTGCAGCGGAACCAGCTTGTTTTTGATTTTGCCACTGATTACTATTACCGGAACGAACATCCGGATGTTTCAGAATTTGCCCTCAGCTCCGGCGCACTGAACAACTTCCATGATTTTGTCGCAAAGAGCGATTTTTCCTTTGAGACCAACACGGAAAAATCGTTGAAGGATGCGCTCACAAGGCGGGAAGATGTCGTATTCACCGAAGAGATCGAAGCTGATTTCAGGTCACTGCTCGCGGCGGTTGAAAAACAGAAAATGGAAGCGCTGAAGCTACATTCCGTGGAAATACGCAAATTGCTTGAAGACGAGATCATCAAACGGTATTTTTACCGGGAAGGGCTTTTTGAGTATTACCTGGACCACGACCCTTCGATCCTGGCAGCACGTGAACTGCTTTCAAACTCTGCCAAATACCGGGAAACCCTTCAATAACCCCCAATGGTAATGAGGATTATCGGCGTCCTGTTTTTTGGTCTTTTTGTCGCCGGGCCGGCAATCGGGCAGAATAGAGGTCCCTCGGCTGTGGCGGTGGAGCTGCTGGTTCTGGGAACGGTACAGGACGGCGGGGCACCGCATATGGGATGCTGGAAGTCCTGTTGTGCGCCCCTATACGAAAACCCGGACCCTGCCCGGAAAGTGGTCTCCCTCGGGCTGTTGGACATTCCGGAATCCAGGATGTACCTTCTGGAAGCTACCCCGGATCTTCCCAGTCAAATAGGGCACCTGCGCCGGGAGGCCCCTTTTGAGGCGTCAAAGGCGCCGGATGGCATCTTCCTTACCCATGCCCACATCGGGCATTATACCGGTCTGATGTTCCTGGGGAGAGAAGCCATGAATGCCCGCGAAGTGCCTGTATACGGCCTTCCTCGCATGCTGGAATTCCTCGGTGGTAATGGGCCCTGGGACCAGCTGGTCCGGCTGGGGAACGTCCAATTGAAACCCGCCTCCGAAATATCTCCGGTAAGGCTCTCTGACCGTTTGGAAATCCTGCCTGTCCTCGTCCCTCACAGGGATGAGTACTCAGAAACCGCTGGGTATATGATTAAGGGGCCCTCCAGGACGGCAATCTTTATTCCGGACATTGATAAATGGGGTCAGTGGGAGTTTTCCCTTGAAAAGATACTCTCCGAAGTGGACCTGGCGTTCCTGGACGCTACTTTTTACGATGCTGCGGAGATCGGATACCGCGACATGAGCGAAATACCACATCCTTTCGTTGTGGAGTCTATGTCTCTGATGGACAGCCTGCCTGAATCATTGAGGAACAAAGTCTACTTTATCCACATGAACCACACCAATCCGCTTCTCAACCCTAACAGTCCGGAATCAAAAACCGTGGAGGGCGCCGGTTACCACGTCGCCCGTATTGGGGACAGGTTCAAACTCTGATCCATGGTTGGCTCCGATCTGAAAACCGCGCTGGAGAATGCGTTTCGTTTGAAAATTCGGAAAATGCGCCCCGTCGGAGGAGGAGATATCGCCAGGGCATACCTGTTGGATACCGCCAGAGGGCCTGTATTCGCCAAACTGCTTGAAAAAGATGAGGGCCTGGATATGCTTATGGCTGAAAAGGAGGGGTTGATTGCTATATCCCAAACGAACACCCTTAGTGTGCCCGAGGTTCTGGGTTGTGAGCGCACAGAGTCTGGAAGCTGCCTCCTGCTCGAGTATATCCCGGCCGCAGCGGAATCCCGTTCCTCCTCAGAGGACCTTGGAAGAGGTCTGGCCAGAATGCATCAGGTTGCCGGCCCTTCTTTTGGGTGGCATCAGCCTAATTATATCGGCCGCCTGCCCCAGGAAAATTCCGAGACCCGGGATTGGGCCTCCTTTTATGTCAATCGCCGGCTCATCCCACAGTACGAAATGGCCCGTTTAGGCAGGTTGCTCTCGCCTGCAGAAATTCCGGATACCGCTCTGATGGCGTCCCGGGTATCCTGCTTTGTTGCGGACGTACGCCCCTCCCTTTTGCATGGGGATCTGTGGGGCGGAAATTACCTTATCTCAACTCGTGGCACACCCTATCTCATTGACCCCGCCACCTATTACGGGCACTCGGAAGTAGATTTGGCCATGTCGCTGCTTTTTGGTGGTTTCTCAAAAGCGTTTTACGCTGCCTACTTTGAGATTGTCCCGAAACAGCCTGGTTTTGAGCTGCGGGTGAAGCTGTATCAGCTATATTACCTGCTGGTGCACCTGAACCTTTTTGGACGCTCGTATTACTCTTCGGTAAGAACCCTCAGTTCTGAGCTTTTCGATTGAACCGCCATTTCTGGATATCCCGTCGGATTTTTCTACATTTAATAGTCTGTATCAGATTTTAAAACGATGTCCAAAATCCTCCTTTACCGGGTGCTTTCTATAATCGTCTCCGGGTTTGTGCTTGCCTGTAGCCAGGAGAAGGCCATTCCTGATATAGCCTCGGATCCCCTCTATAATAGCTGGAGCCACTACCTGGGAGATCCGGGACGCACGCACTTCAGCAACCTTGAGGAGTTTACCCCAGAAAATGTCGGCGGCCTTTCGGTGGCGTGGGAACACGAGCTGCCTGATTTTGGACAAATGCAAATGAATCCCATTGTTGTTGGCGACGTGTTGTACGGGGTCTCAGCGGCCTTGAGGGCCTTTGCCCTGGACGCCCGTACAGGAGAACGCATCTGGATTGTTGGAGATTCCCTGAAGGTGTATCATTCAACGAGCCGGGGGGTTGCGTATTGGGAAGCAGGCGAAGACAAACGAATCCTGTACACCCTGGGATCAGATCTGTGGTGCCTTAACGCCCAGACCGGAGAACCCGTTGCTTCCTTTGGGGAAGGGGGCAGAATAGATCTGAGATCTGCCATGCCGGCTTCTGCCCGAAACAAGTTTGTGATTTCCAACACCCCGGGAACCATCTTTAGGGATCTGATTATCATGCCCCTGCGGGTTTCCGAAAGCGTCGGTGCTGCCCCGGGGGATATCATGGCGTTTAATGTTCGCACCGGAGAACTTGTCTGGGTTTTTCATACCATCCCGCACCCGGCAGAGGTGGGTTATGGCAGCTGGGAAAATCCCGGCACCTATCTGAACGAGCTGGTGGGAGCGGCAAACAACTGGGCAGGGATGGCTCTGGACCCGGAGCGGGAGATCCTCTATGCGCCAACAGGGTCTGCGGCCCCGGATTTTTATGGCGGCATTCGCCGGGGAATGAACCTGTTTTCCGATTGCCTGCTGGCCCTGGATGCCAATACAGGAAAGCGGCTCTGGCATTTTCAGTTCGTGCACCACGACCTTTGGGACCGGGACCCCCCTGCGCCCCCCACTCTGCTCACTGTTGAGCGGCATGGGCAAAAAATACCGGCCGTCGCCCAGGTTACCAAGCAGGGTTACATCTTTGTTTTCAATAGGGTAACGGGGGAGCCGCTTTTCGAGATCCGGGAAGAGAAGGTGCCGGCCTCTGAGCTCTTCGGGGAACAGGCCTGGCCGTTCCAGCCAATCCCGGTTAAGCCTCTTCCTTTTGCCAGGCAGTCCCAGGACCTGACAGACGCCGATCTCAGTCCGTTTGCGCCTCGGAAAGACTCCCTGCTCCAACGCTTCCAAAAAATGGATAAGAGGCGTTTTGCGCCTCCTGGTCTCGAGCCCGTACTTTTCCTTCCCGGTTTTGATGGTGGGGCTGAATGGGGAGGGGCAGGAGCAGATCCGGATCGGGGCATCCTGTATGTGAATTCCAACGAGATGCCCTGGATTCTCCAAATGCGGGAAACACCCGCTCTTGATAGGGATATTTCAGCGGGTGAGGGTGTCTACCGAAAATTCTGCATGATGTGCCATCAATCAGGACGGGAAGGATTAACAGCCAGCGGGTATCCTTCTCTGGTTGGCATTGGTTCCCGTCTTTCTGAAGGTGAAATCCTCAGCAGGATTTCCAATGGAAAAGGAATGATGCCCGCTTTTCCGCAAATTGGTGAGGAGGATAAAAAAGCACTGCTAACCTTCCTGCTGGAAGAGGATGCGCCTTCTGGAACTCCCGGGGAAACCCGGGCAAAACAGGGTGTAACAAAAGCCTCGGGAAGCGCGGATGTGCTTCCTTACCAGTTCATGGGGTACACCAAATTCCTGGACAGCAACGGACATCCCGCGATTGCCCCGCCCTGGGGAACCCTTCATGCTATTGACCTGAACTCCGGAGAATACCTTTGGAGTATTCCCCTGGGCGATACCCCTGGGCTGCAGACAGAAGGCTCCCTTCCCACGGGGACTGAAAATTATGGAGGTCCGGCTGTTACCAAAAACGGACTTTTGTTTATTGCTGCAACCAAAGACGGCTATTTCAGGGCTTTCAGCCGGGATACCGGGGAATTGCTTTGGGAATACAAACTTCCGGCTGCCGCTTTTGCCACACCTGCACTTTACGAGGTTGGCGGAAAACAGTACATTGCTATTGCCTGTGGGGGTGAGAAGCTGGGTACTTCAAAAGGAAATAAGATTATCGCATTTAGTCTGTAAAAACGATGGATAAAATACGTGTAGTGGTTGTGGGTTGTGGGAACATGGGGGCCAGCCATGCCAGGGCCTACCACCAACTGGAAGAATTTGAAATAGCGGGATTGGTCAGCCGCACCCCTGAGAGCCGCCAGCGCCTTTCCGGGGAACTAGGGGGGTATCCCACTTTCAGCTCTCTGGAAATAGCCCTGCAAAACAGCAACGCCAGTGCTGTATCTATTAATACTTATCCGGATTCTCATGCCGATCTTGTAAGGGAGGCCCTTGAAGCGGGTTGCCATGTCTTTGTGGAAAAACCACTGGCCATGACCACCGCGGAAGCCGGCGAGTTGGTTTCCCTGGCCCACGGCAAAAACCTGAAACTCGTGGTCGGATATATTCTGCGTGTGCATCCTTCCTGGGCACGATTTGTGGAACTGGCCCGCTCTCTGGGAAAACCGCTGGTAATGCGGATGAACCTGAACCAACAAAGTTCTGGTGAACAGTGGTATACCCACAAACAGCTCATGAAATCCATGTCCCCTATAGTAGACTGCGGGGTTCACTATGTGGACATTATGTGTATGATGACCGGGTCAAGGCCGGTCAGTGTCAGCGCCATAGGCGCCAGGTTAACAGACGAAATCGACGGGGACATGTACAACTACGGGCAGCTTCAGGTGCGCTTTGAAGATGGATCTGTTGGATGGTATGAAGCCGGATGGGGCCCTATGATGAGTGAGACGGCCTTTTTTATTAAAGATGTTATCGGGCCCAAAGGATCTGTATCCATATCCGATTCCCCTGGCGGTTCCTCAGACGACATTGAAGGTCATACCAAAACAGGGAAGCTTTTGGTGCACTTCAGTGCCCTGGATGCCCGCGGGCAGTTCGAAAAAAAGGATCTATCCATACAGTCCGGTGGTGAGCCAGACCACGATGGGTTGTGTCTTTTGGAACAGCAGTTCTTCCTTAAAGCCATTTTGGAAGATCTGGACCTTTCCGACCATCTGAGGGATGCTGTCAGCAGCCTTCAGATCGTTTTGGCGGCAGACACCTCCTTGCGTACCGGAAAGACGATCACTCTTTGAATAAATACTTGATTTTTAATTCATTAATGAAATGTTAATCCCCGCTGATTATTTGTTTTTCTACCAGAAAAAGATATCTTACCGGGTATGATCAAAACAGAAAAGCAAGAAAATCAGGACGTTTTACAGTTATCTGTAGAGCACCTGGAGGCAAGGGGGTTTAACAATATCAAGGTAGATATGGAGGGTTATGAAACCCCGAAATCCTATCTGAAAAAAAGTTCTGGAAGCGCCGTAACCCCAGACATAACAGCCACCAAGAACGGGATAAAATACTTTTTCGACATCAGCCTGAAGTCCGAAAAGCCCACCATGCTGAAATCCAAATGGTTGTTCCTGGACACCCTTAGCCGGATGAAATCGAACCGTTTCAGGATCATTACCTTCCGTGGACATTACAAGTTTACTCACACCCTCCTGAACGAACTAAACCTGGGAAACAAACAGCCCATTAAGATAACCTGATTCCCTCCGCAGGTCCTTCACTGGTCCCTGGTTTCCCCATACAACACCATGCGTATATGGGGTATCCCGTCTTCAGTGTACTCTTTTCCCTCGGCTGTAAAGCCAAGATCCGTGTAGAATTGCCGGAGGTATTTCTGTGCCGAAAGGGCAATGTTTATAGGGCCGAACCGGCGTTTTGCAGCCTGTATGGATTCCTTCATAACCTGCATGCCCAATCCCGCACCACGAAACCTTTCCCGTACCGCGACACGACCAATAGTGGCTTCTTTAAAAGAATCTCCTGGCCCGAAGATCCTGGCATAGGCGGCCAGCTCCTGGCCCTCCCATCCCAGCACATGCAGTGCAGACCGGTCTTTGTCGTCAAGATCCAGGAACAGGCACTCCTGCTCCACAACAAAGATTTCAGATCGAAGCTGTAATAGTTTATAGAGTTCTTCTACACCCAGTTCTTCAAATGTCTTGACTTCTACCTGCATTTTTCCTAGTCCTGAACAATAATATTCTTGCTGTCACACTTGTTGAACTCTGGTTGGATATTCACGTGGTTTATACCAAACTCGTGATAGACCAGTTCCTCAATATCGTCGAGTATCCGGTCGAATTGTGACAGGCGGATATCCTCCTTAAAATCAATGTGGGCTTCCATATGAACCTCATCCTCGTTTAATTGCCAGATATGTACGTGATGGACATTCTTTACCGGCTCCAGGGTGCAAATAGCTATCACGATTTTCTGAATTTCAATCGTGTTTGGAGTGAACAGCATCAATACACGGGTAGAATTCTTCAAAAGGTCATACCCCATATAGACCAGGTAAGCGGCTATAAGAATCGTAAGGAGGGGGTCTATCCAAAACCACTGGAAGTAATACATTAAAATACCCCCTATTAGAACCGCTACAGAGGCCATCATATCTGTGAGCAGGTGAAGGTATGCAGACCTGAGGTTCATGTTCCGGTTAGAATCCGGACGCAACAGCAATACACTGAACCCGTTTACGAGTATTCCAAGGATCGAGAGGCTGATCACGATCCCGGAGCCTATAACCTCAGGATTAAAGAACCTCTCAATTGCTTCCTTAATAAGAAAGACAGCCACGATGATCAGGGTCCCGGAATTCACAAAGGCTGCAATGATCTCTGCCCTTTTATATCCGAAGGTCCTTCCCGAAGAAGCCTTTTTCCTGCTCAGTACATTGGCTATGTAACTTATCAAAAGTGAGAATACATCACTCAGGTTGTGAAGTGCGTCTGATAAAAGGGCAAGGCTCCCGGAGATGATCCCGCCTACGATCTGTGCAAGGGTGATTACCACATTCAGGATGATGGAGATCAGCAGGTTTCTCCCTTTAAGATCGTGTGAATTGTGATGATGATGGTGCCCGTGCGTCATCTTTAAGCTGAAATGTTACTGGGTGTCTGTTCGACGTTTACCGGCAGGGAATTTTTTCAACCCTTCGTGCATGCCTGCCCCCTTCAAAGGAGGTGCTAAGAAATGTGGTAACCATATCAATGGCCTGGGGGATCGCAATAAAACGAGCCGGAAGGCTTAATACATTCGCGTCGTTATGTTCGCGTGCCAGGTATACCAATTCCTTTGTCCAGCACAATGCAGCCCTTATCTCCTGGTGTTTGTTGGCGGTCATGGCAGCGCCGTTGCCGCTACCACAAATGATGATCCCAAAGTCTGCCCCTCCCGAGGCCACATCAGAGGCAACCGGATGAACGAAATCAGGATAGTCCACACTGTCCGAACTATCCGTTCCGTGATTGATCACATTATGCCCCATAGATTTCAGTAATCCTACGATTGCCAGTTTATAATCTGTGCCTGCATGGTCGTTTCCAATTGAAATTTTCATAACGTGTTGCTTTTAAAACGCTGTATACTGTAAAGGTACAAACCCTGCCGGGAAAAGACCTTGTGAATTTTTCTTAACATCACTGTTACTTCAAAATTATAATCAATTCATTTAAAGCGTTTTATAATTAAACACCTTGTTAAGAACACAGGGATAAATTCTCCATAACCGCGTTTGGATTAATCTGATTTTTTTTCCAATGCAATTAAATTGCATAAAAAACAAGTATTGTTTATTAGAAATCCTCCACTTAATACTCACAGGGAATCT
>SBFL01000209.1 GCA_006227965.1 Bacteroidota bacterium
CGGGGGCCTTTGCGCCTTTCAAGGTTTATTTACCTTGAACCTCGAACCCCTACGGCCAACTGCAGATCACATCCTGTAGACAAGCGCGCGCACAGTCATCCCGGCACCCACCGAGGCGAATAGGATGGCATCTCCCTCTTGAAGTTGTTCCCCTTCCAGCTTTCCCTTCACGATCAGGTCCAGCAGGGTAGGGAGGGTAGCCACGGAAGAATTCCCGAGCCAGGAAATGGTCATAGGCATAATACCTTCAGGCACCTGCTCTTCACCATGCAGCTCGAAAAGGCGTTTCAGGATGGCATCGTCCATCTTTCCGTTAGCCTGGTGGATCAGCACTTTTTTGATTTCGCTAAGGGGTACGCCGCTTTTTTCAAGGCAGGCCTTGAGTGCCTGAGGTACAGTTTCCAGGGCATACTGATATAGCTTCCGCCCGTGCATCTTCAGGTAAAGGGCTTCCGCATGCCCGTTTTCTGCGTGGTAGGAGGGACCCATATAGAGCATTTGGGAGTGGTCCAGGGTATCAGACCTGGTTTTATGGGCCAGCACCCCTTTGGGTTTCTCGCAGGCTTTGGCCTCGAGGACCACTGCTCCTGCACCATCGGCATATATCATGCCGTCCCTGTCATGGGGGTCCGAAATACGAGAGAGTACATCTGCACCAATGACCAGGGCTCGTCTGGCATCCCCGGACCTCAGGAAGTAATTCGCCTGGATCAGCGCCTCGAGCCAGCCGGGGCATCCGAAGATCATATCATAGGCCACCGTTTCCGGGTTTGAAATCCCCAGTTTGTGTTTGACACGGGCCGCAAGACTTGGTACGATGTCTGTATGCCCGCCACAACTTGTTACATCCCCGAAATTGTGGGCCACAATGATGTAATCCAGGGTTTCTCTGTCAATGCCGGCTGCCTCTATAGCGGCTTTTCCCGCCCAATACCCGATATCCGAGGTATTCACACCGTCCTTAACGTAGCGCCTTTCTGCGATGGTGGTAATCTCCAGGAACTTATCGATGATTTCCCGGTTGTCCTTCTCCAGTTTGTGTCCGCGGGGGTCGTAGAATTCTCGGGAGATAAAATCCGTATTGGGGACCCGCCTGTCGGGGATAAAGGACCCAGTGCCGGTAATCATATTGCAGGTGGAATCACTCATTGGGCACTTGGTTGGCTTTTTCTGGGCTTCGGGTTTAATTGAAAGGGAAATATCATGTCTTTTCAGGGTTTTATAAAGATAATGTCAATTCCGCAGGGGGTAATTTTTAATAAAAGGATATTACTATGTCCAACCGGGGATTTTTAAGAAGACTGTAAGCAGAGAATCTGTTGGAGGATAAAGGAAAACCTGAGAGTGGGGTCCTACAAAGTGCCTTAAAAACAGATCACTGGCAAAAACTTTGCCCGTCATCCCCTGTGAGGCAAGCGATAAAAGCCTGTCCCTATGTCTTAAAGGTTGGCTTGGGGTTACGGGCCATCAGGCCAGCCATTTTAAACGCTTCCTGAATCAAAAGTCCGACGCCCAGTTTAAATTTCAGATCAGAGGCGACTGATTACAGCCTGCAATTTCTGACGTACTTCCATCGCCACGGGTTCCAAATCCTTATTTTCCACCGCGCTCATGGAAGCTATCGGATCAACAGCGGCCACTTCAACCCCTCCAGCTACCTGCTGCACTATGACGTTGCAGGGGAGCATGGCCCCGATCTTGTCCTCGGCCGAAAGCGCTCTGTAGGCATGGTGCGGACTGCAGGCCCCCAGGATCCGGTAAGGCCTGAAATCGACATCGAGTTTCTTTTTCATAGTGGCGCTAACGTCTATTTCCGTTAGGACTCCGAAGCCCTCTTCTTTCAGGGCTTCTGTCACCTTTTGGACGGCATCTTCAAAGCGTACACTTTCCAGTTTTTTCTCGAAATAATATTTCATGGGTCTTCTCATTTGTTTTGAATTCCGGGGATACGCGTTTGCTCGGCCCGAATCTGTAACTTCGGTTTCCCATCTGAGACAACCGCCCTTAGATTTTCGGATCAGGCTTTGGCATAGCATTGCAATTGGTAATCCCGGGTTAATCCCAATAAGTACCATCTAGCCCCAGGATGGAACCAATCCAGATACCGAAAACGAATACCATAGCGCTTATCAGGTTGGCCAGGATCCTTTGAAACCTTCCTTTCCTGCGCCAGGGATCCAGAAAGGTATAAAACGCCCCGCCCATGGCACCCGCAAAAGTCACGACAAACAAAGGCCGGAGCATCCAGAAAGTTCCCCATTCCGGACGGGCACCGTCTGCCATCACCAAAAACAGGAGGATGAGCATAAAACCAATCCCGGCGCCCTGCAGCATCCGAAGGCCGAGGGACGAAGCGTGTAAAAGACTGTTGAAGGGGTCCATAGAATTTGTTAAAAGGACTTTATTTACCCGGCATTATATCACCTCCATTTAAAGATACAACTTTCCTCAGGAGGATCTAAACCCGTATTTCAATTGATGAAAAAGGTTTTTGGAGTAATGCAAAAGGCGTTGCTACAAGCCACTAAGGCGTTCCCCAAACGCTGCCACCTTATCCCAGTCGGTGTATTCCTTTACGGTTTTGGGGTCGGTGGGCCCCTTGGTCATCCACATGATCAGCCGGATCATGGTGCGGTCAAAAAAAGAATACCTGGGGTAGTCCAGCATCCCGGCGAAAGTTTCGGTCATATCAGGCCTCCAGGTTATTTTGTTGAAGAATTTGACTACGTAAGGGTTTGTTTCCGGACTGCTCTTCTCTGGCTTACGGGCCACCAGGTTCACCGAGAAGAAAGCGGTGCGTTTGGATTCCAGCTCTTTCTGTCGGGTATTGATCAGCTCGACAAGCTGTTTGTCGTGAACCCCGTAGCGGATGCTGGCCCCCAGGATGATGCGGCTGTAGGGTGAAAGGTCTCCGTCAAAATCGGTAATATCGACCAGATCCACAGGCTGGCCGTGCTTTTCAAGGACCTCCTGTAATTTGTCGCAGATCTTACGGGTATGCCCGTCTGTGGTTGCGTAGATCACGGCGGTTTTGTTACTCATGGACATGGGTATTTGCTAGGGTTTACTATGCTGCCTTTTCACCGGTTAAAGATAGGTCCTGGAAAATGGATTCCCAATAAATTCTTCATGGGTTGCCCGCATTCATACCGGAACTGCTCATTTCTTCCTCGGTGAATGCACGAACTGTACTAAAAGATATCCTGCCTGGATGAGGTTCAGCACAATACTCGTAGCATAAAATGCCCCGTGATAGGAGGGAAGGATCCCCAGGATGCACAATGCCAGTGGCAGCTGTATCGGGATTTCAATAAAGATCCAAAAGAACAGGGCTGCCTTCCGGTCCAACCGGAATTGGGTAACCAGGAATTTGCGGGTGGTCGGATGCAGCAGGCTGAACCAGATGATGGCAAAGAATGCACCGCCCGCCAGGCGCCAGAGCAGGGCCTCTCCCACACCGTATTTTGCCAGTAGCATCGGGATCAGGGCCCCGCCAAGGGTGAGCATTCCGATATTTACGATCCCTTTGATCAGTACGGGGCTGTCCTCATCGTCAGAGGCAGTTATAAGGGCAGCAAAGCCGACAAAAATTCCGGCAATGGACGCCAGCCCCACATAAGTTTCGTAATCGAAATCCAATTTGCGGTGTCAGTCAATCTGTGGCAGGGCCTTGATATGCGCATGCACGTTAACTCCGTTGATAATGGCCTCCTGGTCGGCTTCCGACATTTTCACCCCTTTGACATCGTTCAGCATGCCTTCGGGAGAAATGGCCTTGATCCCATAGAAATCGCCCGTTTTGCTGATAGCCTTGATATGGGTAATATTGCCGGATTTTCGAACCCCTTTGACATCCAGTCGCTCACCCTCGGGCGTCAGTGCCTTGATATCGTAGATGGTGCCATCCTCGCCCAGGGCCTTGACCGGGGCATAGGCATCATCGCTTACCAGGATCTTAACGGGTGCTTTTTTTCCT
>SBFL01000043.1 GCA_006227965.1 Bacteroidota bacterium
CCGTATATGTCTGGCCGGTAGTGTTGTTTGTGAGCAGGACGTCATAAGGCGCATAACCGCCATCCGGGGCCACCAGGATTTCTCCCTGGTCGTTTGTACAGGTAACGTCTGCCAACTGCTGGAGGATAGAGGAGAGGGGGGCGTTCGGTGAAACAATTGTAATTACATTAGAATCTTCCTGACAGAATGGAGCTTCGGTCTGGGTGATGCGAACGAAGTAGTTCCCTCCTGACAATCCACTAATTGTCAACGGGTTGTTTACGGTATTTCCACTTCCAGCGATTCCGGCCGGGGTTCCGTCTGAAACTAAAACCTCGTAATCATAGGTTCCTGTATATCCGGTCACCTCTATGGTTAATTCCCCCGAGGCATCTCCGAAGCAAACCGTCGGGCTGAGAGGTGTGGCCAGGACATCTGCAAGATCATAAGGGGCAACCTCATGAGTTACATCGACAAAGCAACCTGTAGTGGTATCTGTAACCCGGAATGTATAGTTGTCCGGTATGGAAAGATCGAAGCTGGCCTGGTTGTATGCCGGATTTCCTGTTAGGCTACCGTTGGGATTCCCGACAGGCAGCAATTCAAAACTGTATGCGTTCGAGGTGTCCCCATTGTCGTTTACAGTAATCAGAATTTCTTCCGGGCCGACACAACTGATAGGGGCTACCGTAGTAACAACGGCATCAAAAGTGTTCAAAGGCTCAATACTCAGGGCTGCTGTTTCAACACATCCGTTCGCATCCCTTGCATATACAGTTATGTTTTGGGCGGATCCAGTGTCGGTCAGGCTAAATGTGTTGCTGCTGATGTAATTGGAACCGTCTATGCTATAGAGATACGGAGCAGTGCCTCCGGTGGCCGTTGCAGTGATAACGGAAACGGACACTACGTTATTTGCTGAACAGCTGAATTCCGTGGCGGTTGCATCCAGCACAATTGCTGGAGGCGCCGTGATTTGAACGGTCTCGCGGAGTGAACAGTTGCGCCCTGAAACAGCCTCCACCTCGTAGGTGCCGGCCGAAAGCCCCGTAAACCAGGGGTCTGCCTGCGGCCCGCCAACAAGCAAGCCGCCTGCATCGTAAAGATTGTACGTATAAGGAGGGTTGTCGTTTACACCGGGAGCAGTTGGGCTTAGATTTACCCTGACAGCCCCGTCTGTGGCACCAAAACAACTTACATCCACAATAGTATGTGCGTCGAAGGTCACCGGAGTTGCCTGTTCCAGAACGACCGGAATCGTGGCCTGCAGAACGCAACCATTGGCTCCGGTGTCATAGACCACGGCCGTATAGGAGCCATCAGCCAGCCCTGTGAAGGTGTTCGAAGCCTGAGGGGCTCCACCGGTAACGCTGGTTATCCCGCCTAGTAAGAGGTCATAGGCATAATTGCCGCTGCCTCCCTGTGCAGTGATCGTGATTTCTCCATCAGCCACGGTACAACTCGGCTGGGCGGTTGCCAGGGCACTTATTCCAAGGGGGGGATCAACAGGAACGATAACCTGATGGGTACATCCATTGCTGTCCCGGACAGTAATGGTGTGAGAACCAGAAAGGAGGTTGCTGAAGACAAAGGTGTCCCCTGCCGCGGTGAATCCGGAAGCCTGGAAAGCGCCTCCGTCGATGCTTATCCAGTACGGGCCAACACCTGCCGCACCCAGCGTTGTCACAATTTCATATTGGCCTTCTGAGGCTACACACTGGTTGGTCAGCGCTGCAGAAATAAGCGGCTCGGGGTCCGCTGTAATAGTAACGTCCAATGGCCCGGCCACACAGCCGGTATCATCCATCGCATACACGTCCCAGTTGGCGCTGATGGCCGGGTCAAGCTCTGCATAGGAAGAGGCGGCGAAATCTGCAGGAGAGGGGCTTACCCCGTCCTGGACAAATGCATATTCGTAGAAACCACTTCCTCCGGTGGCGCGCACAGTCACGTTAGCGTTTTCGAGACAATTGGCATTGTTCTGGCTGATAAGAGACAAAACGATTGGGGTCGGTTCTGAGATCTGGAACGGATACGTGGTTGAACATGAAGGGGAACTTCCTTCCTCCACGAAAAGGACATAAAGACCCGGAGCAAGTCCGGTTACGGTTTCAAGCGGAGACGGACCAGGGCCTCCGGAAGGCACTGATACAGTACCCACATAAGGAGGTCCGAGCGGGGTGTTGGTCAGCGACTCCAGGATTTGGTAATTGATTTGTGTGACACCCGCATCGAATCCTTCTACCTGAAAACTGATGGTCCCGTCAGCACTTCCAGCACAGGTTACATCCGTAATGGCGGGGTCTAAAATCGCTATTGATGAAGCTGCTGGGATAATTACCTCGATGTAGCTTCTACAGAAGGTTTGGTTGTCAATGGCCTCAAAGATGTAAGATTGGCCACCGTTCAAGCCCTCGAAAGTGGCAATTTCCTCGTCAGCAGTACTGCCAGGAGTCAGGTTATCCGGCCCTGCGCCAGATCCGTAGATGCTGAAGGTGTAGTCACCGGAGCCACCACTGGCAGAAATTTCAGCGGTCCCTCCGTCAATGCAATTGTCGATGCTGGGGGTGCCGACAAGTGTTAAATATGGGTTTTGCAGGACGCGGACAGGGTTCTGATAGAATTCACAACCGCTGGCATCAACCACCCGCAAATAATAATCACCAAATAACAGCCCGTCAAAACTGTGGTTCGTGGAAGATGTGGTGGTGGTTCCCACCAGGTTGTTCCGGCTGTCATAGAGGGTATAGGTAAAGTCGGGCACCCCGCCACTAATGATGGCGACATCTATACTGCCCGGCTGATCTCCCCCGGATATCGGATCACATGTCACGTCATTTACCGTTACCGTCGCATCAAAAAGCGCCGGGTCTGCTAAAACAACCGTATCTGTAAACAGACATTCGTTGCTGTCTCTTACGGTGTAGGAGTAACTTCCTGCCACCAGGCCGGGGTAGACGGATTGACTACTAAACCCACCTCCGTTGAAGTTGATCTCATAAGGAGGGATGCCGAAATTCGGGTCGACGATTATTTCCACCACACCGTTTGCATCCCCAAAACAATTGGGCTCCGTGACGGTTGCAGAGGCTTGCGGATTTACCGCCGGGTTTGTGGTTATAACATTGGTTTCTGTAATGCACCCCTGAGCATCAGTAATTCGGAACTGATAAGTGCCTGATGCGGTTGCTGTAAACGGGAACCCGCCTGTATATGGGGCATATCCGCCACTGTTGTAATTGACTTCATAAGTAAAAGGCGTTGAGCCGCCTGTCAGGTTCAGGCTGATTATTGCGTCCGGGGTAGCAGTACAATCAAAATCTTTGTCGAGTGCAGCATTCGCACCAAGCGCTTCTGCAATAGTAACGGAGACATCATCTGTACATCCGTTGGCGTCTATCACAGAGAAATTATACGTGCCCGGGGCCAGTCCGTCAAAGCTGTTTGATGTCTGGTAGGGTCCGCCATTCAGGCTATACGAAAAAGGAGGCAGGCCATCGGTCACGGCCAGGGTTATGGAGGCCGGGCTTCCAAGCTGATAACACAATACGGAAACAGGATCTACACTCAGAACAGGGGGAATCACATCAGCAAAGCTAAAGGTGTCCGTAAGGTCGCATCCGCCGCCGTCCCTGACCGTTATACTATAGGATCCGCTCTGGGTCAGGCCTGTAAAACTGTTGCTGGATTGAGAGGACAGGATAGACCCGTCAGGTTGTTGCAGCTCATATTCGTAGCTACCCCACCCACCAGAAGCCAATATTGTAACGGAACCACCAGAGACACAAGACGGGGGTTCGGCAGTAAATGTCATAGACAGAGGGGTTGCCGGCGCGTCGATATTCACGACAGCGGTATCCGTACACCCAATGGTGTCGTCGGTCACCTCAACGGTATGGGACCCGCCTGGAAGGTTGTTCAGGGTTATTGTTCCGGAAGTTTGACCCGTTACGGGCGCACCGCCATTAACCGTGTAACTGTATGTTCCTGCAAAGCCGCTAACGTTGAAGGAAGCGGATCCATCGGCATCTCCAAGACAGGAAACAATGCTGGTAACATTGCCAGTGACCTGAATAGGCGTAATAGCCGGGATTGTATAGGTTTCGGTGTAGGTACAGCCCTCGGCATCCGTCACCAGGAAGGTGTAGGTGCCCGGCGCGAGTCCGTTAAACTGGGCTGTATTGCCGGCAATGGAGGAAGCTGGAACCGGAGTAGGCGCTATTATTTCCACCGTGAGGGGTTCAGTCCCGCCGACAACCACGGCGGTAAGGTCTGTGACGGGGCTGGAACAATCCACAGGGGGCGTACTGAATTCAATGTCCTGAGGCGGATCCACGGGGTCTATGGTAACGGGGTTGGTCTGAAGGACACATCCGCTGGCATCACGGATTGTAATGGTATAGGTGCCCGGATTCAGGCCAGAAAAAGTTTCTGCGCCCGCTCCTGAGTCAAAACTCACCCCATCAATGCTGTATTCATAGGGGGGTGTGCCGCCTGTAACGTTTTGAACCTCAATGATTCCCTCTTGCAGACAGGTATAGTCCTGAACCAGCACAGCATCTCCCGACAGTGCATTTGGCGGCCCCGAAATGGTGTAGTATTCGAAGTATTCACAAAAGGCGCTTCCCTTGCGTAAATTGAGCCTTACCGTATAATCACCCTGCGGCAGGCCCATAAAAAAGCCGGATGAATTCGAGGCGATTTCGGCTCCGGTTTCGTCGATCAGGGTAAACATAGTCTGATACCCATTACGATTGACTATATTGAATTGTATGGTTCCGGAGGAATCGCCAAAACAAGTCTCATCAATGACGGTGGTCGGGGCGAATTCCACGGGAGGCACAAAGTAAATCCGCACCTGATTTGAAATATCGAAACATCCATTTCTGTCGACTACTACAAACTTGTAGAAGCCCGGCACCAGAATGTCGAAGATAACACTGGTCTGAAAAGCATTGGCCGGAATATCTCCGGGCGCTGGATAGGAAGTCTGTGTTATGCCGCTTTCGTCTATAAATTCCCAGATGGCGTATCTGTGAGGAGTCTGTCCTCCGTCCGATGACATCAGGATATTCCCCTCCTTACAGGTGACGTTCTGTGAGACCCGGGCAAAAAGCTCCAAATCTGAAGTGTCATCTATAGTAGCGGCATAGGTGGCGGAACAGCCGTTTTCAAGATCCACCCTTACGTCGTAATTGCCGGGAGTGATGTTTTCAAAGGTATAATCCGGGTTTGTGGTGGGCCCGAAAGTGTCAACAGTGAGGCCTCCCTGCAGGAGGGTATAATAAATCTGGGGTTCCCCCTCGGAAACAGAAACGGAAATATTCCCAAGGCCACTACATCCGGCCTCTGACGTGGCTACACTCGCAGCCAGGTTCTGGTTCTGTATCTGAATATTCTCCAGGAAGAACAGACAGCCGTTCGGCACACCCTGCTGGCGAAGCTCTACGCTATAGGATCCAGGCGTCAGGACATCAAAGCTGGGCCCGTTTCCGGCGCTGAAGGGGACCAGGATACTTCCGGTGGCGGCATCCAGCAACTGGAATTCGTAATCCAACGGGATGTTAGTCACAGTGATGTTCCCGGGGGCTCCGCAAATAAGATCTGTGGCATTGTACTGGGGCTCCAGGGGGTTTTTGAAAACCTTGAAGTAATACCGTTTAAGGCAGCCATCGTCAAAGTTGACCACCAGGCGAAATTCCCCTGCCTCCCCTATCTGATATGAGTTTCCGGAGCCGACCGAACTCCAGCTGCAACTGGAATTTTTGTTGGCACAATCCTCAAGTACGGGGCCACAACTGCCTTCATCAAGTCTTTCCCACTGGATGCTCACAGCCCCGGGGATAGAGACCTGTAACGGCTCCACATCATTGAATCCGCAAAGAAATATTTTAGGAAGCGGATCCCCGTCATTGGGGCACACAACCACTTCCCCGTCTATGGTGTTGCTGGTATTATTGACAAGACCAATAATAGGGTTGGGCTGCGTGTCACAGTTAAAGAAGGAATCGAAGTCCTGAGGAGTGTTTGACAAAATGGATGAAGGCCGGGAAACATCCTCATTGGCGAACAGGCCCCGGGATTCTTTATCAGAATCACCTGGCACCAGTTCTGCGACAGGATTTAATGGAGTGTTCCACAGCAGGGCCCAATCCACTCCGGAGTAGGAAACCATCCGGGAGAATGCGGTTATCGATAAAAATGCTGTACAGGCCAGCAAGAATGTCTTCAAATAACGATGTCTCATTTAGGCGATAAGATTTGGGGTGACACGCATGATCCACATTTTATCCTCATAACTGTCATTGAGCTTTGAGTAGTAGGAAATCAGTGCACTATTCCAGTTGTCGTGGCGTTTCAGATACACGTATCTGTAATTATTTTCAGGATTTATAAAGTAGCTTGCACTCAACCCTTTAGAGTTCAGGTAGCGCACAAACCGATCGGCATATTTTTTGTTCGAAAAAACATTTGCAATGAGGAAATAGCGGGTGCCGTCTCCTGATCCGGGAAGGATGTTATCCTCCCTTTCAGAGGTGGCCACCTGGTCCCGGACCACTACGTTCTTGCGCAGCACATTGTTGTCATACCCGGCAGCCCTGTCCCGGACTTTTTCAGCATTGACGGTATAGGCCTCATTGGTGTAGCGGTTTTCCACATCCATCACCCAGAGGGAGCCCTGGTAGTCTCCACCAAGGCCGGAACGAACAGCTTCTTCCGCACCATCCCAGGAATCAAAGCGTTTCAGGTAAACGTATTTCAGCCCGTTGCCCGGGTTTTCAATGAAGGACGCTTCAATGCCACGTGCCTGCAGCTCATCCATAAACCTGTTCATATAATGGGAGCCTTTATATACGTTGGCAACCACGTAATATCCGTCTGCCACATCCTGCAGGTCTCGGAATTTGCGGTGCTTTACAGCCGGGGCAACATCGGCGGAAACAGGTTTTTCCAAAAGGGTTATGTCCCGGGCCGCTTCCTGGGTCCTGGTTGGGCTTTCCTGGATTGCCACTGCAGCATCCCGTCTGTCCGCTTCAGGTTGTGAGATTTTCGGGGTCACAGCAACCGGGGCCACCGCTTCAGCCTGCTTTTCTTTTTCCTCCTGCAGGGCAAGGGCGTCTTTTTCGTTGTTCATGAAATAGAGCTTCCTGGCCTTTTCTTCCACATCGGGGCGCTGACCCCCCGTTTCCTGGCGAACCATGCGCATTACCATCTCAAAGCGCTTTTCCAGATCCTGCTGCCGGTTTTGCTCCATGGAATCCTGTCGGAACATGAGCTCTGCCAGGATGGCGTCGTTCTCGGCCAGTCGCCTTCTTAGTTCGGTTATTTCCTTGTCTTTCTCCGTCATCGTAATGGCTTCAGGTGCTTCTTCCTCATTGTGAACAAGACTTTCCTGATAGCCGTCTTCAAGCATCACCCGGTCCTCGGTGAGGTTTGGAGTAAAGGAATAGGCAAAGGAGATCTCGTGGGTAATTCCGAAATTGTCAAAGGTGTCAGTCAACCCCTTTTCCATGGTATACCCTATGGAGAGCCGTTTGTTCAGGTTAAAGCCGATACCGGCAGAGGCTCCGTAAAAACTGTCATAGCCCCCCTGCACCCAGCCAATTTTGGGCAGATCCAGGATCAGGTTCCCTCCCAACACCAGATCGTCCTCCCCGACTTTCCGAACCCTGGCCAAGGGCATTAGGCGCCCCTGTTCAAAGATCCCAGAGGTGTTTTCAAACTGATGGGTGTACTGAAGGTGTCCGGAAAAGGTTTTCTCCTTGAAACTGGTGATGGATTCACTGGTTTTAAGGTTGTAGTCAATCAGGTTTTCGGCATACATCCCAAAATCAAAAGCGTTGTATGAGATGTTGAAACCAGGCTGGAATGTCAGCAGGGAGCTGTCCTGAAATCCGCTCAGAAATGGATCGTCTTCCACAGGGTTGGCCCGGCTTTCGTCAAATCCGCTGTTGTAATAGGACAGGTTGGCCCCAAAGGTAAAATTGCTCTTGTCGCTCAGTTTAATGCCATAGGCATAGTTGGCCAGCACACCATAGTTGCTCAGCGTGCCTTCCCGCTGGGTATACAGGCTTAGCCCGAGCCCGGACCTGTCTCCTATCCGACCGCTGTAACTAAGGAAATAGCTCTGATTGTTGTCGTCAAAAGATACCGCTTGGTTTCTGTGTAGTAAATTAATGTAGGACTTGTCTTCCCGGACCGTGGAGAATGTAGGGTTGATCAGGAACCTGTTGAATTTAAGCAGGTTCTGAGCCGGCACCTCGTAGGCAATAAAAGGGTTGTCTTCCTGTGCTCTGGCAAGCGGCAGGACAGAGAGACAAATGAACAAGAACAGTAATTTGCGTTTCATTTTTTTACTAGCGTATGACGGTAATCGTACCTTGTTTTAAAGTTTTTTCGGTGTTTCTGATTTTGTAATAAAACACCATGTTCTGGCGTGAAAAGCCAGCGGATGAGGAGGGCCAGTTGTTCTGATAATTATTTACGTTCAGAACTTCTTCCCCTTTCTCGTTATAAATGGTCACAAACACATCGGCCTTTCCCGAATAGGAATTAGGGATCACCCATTGATCATTTATCCCGTCCCCATTAACCGAGATTACGTTCGGAACCTTGAAGGTGTCGAGATAGGTAACCGTTAGGGCCCTGCTTACTTCACAACCGCCAATGTTGGCGATTAGCAGGTAAGAACCTTCCTGGGTCACCGATACTGCAGATGCATTGCCGATCTCTGAATTGTTGCTGTCAAACCAGCGATAGCTGTCTCCGCCAAACGCGGTTATAACCTTGTTGGTGCCTTCCGGGATTCGTATATCCGTTCCGGGATCGAGCGTTATGATGCTTTCATCCAACGGATTAAGAGTGATTTCATTAGAGGGAAGGGGGCATCCGTTCATTTCCAATACCAATTGGTATGTCCCCGGTGTACTAACGTCTAAAGCGGTAGAGCTTTGGTTAAGGGCCACCCCGTCCCGATACCAGTCATAGACTTCACCCGCCAGGTCCCTGTTGGTGCTCAGGGTTACGGGCTCGGCAGGCCCACAGACAGTCAGACCGGAACTGCTGATGTCCAGTGTTTCGTTGACCCTGAGTTGTACCGGAAGTGTATTGGAAGATGGGTTATAAGAAGATATGCTGGCCTCTGCATGATAACTTCCGTTCTCTGTGACGTCTGTCAGACTAAGGCTGGATGAGGTTGCCCCGCCCACGGGATTGCCATCAAGGTACCACTGAAAGGCCATCGAGCCGATTACGTCTGAAGTGACGTCCATTTCAGTTCCTCCGGCATCCAGGGCGCGGACCTGTGTTACTTCCAGCACGGCAGAAATATTGGAACAGGCGCTGTAGCTGCCACTATAGGCGATATCCATCTCCAGGGAGGCAGGGGTAGCCACAGTAGTGGTTTCAGAATCTACAGAGGTGTTGCTGCAAGTACCGCCGCTAAGCGCCACCCGCACATAATAGGAACCTGTTTCAGTGTCTGATACAGTCAGGGAGGCCCCGGTGGCACCGGGAACGGGGCTTCCATCCCGATACCATTGATACGTTTCCCCGCTTGCATCTGTAGTTACGCTCAGGGTTGTGGTTTGTCCGGGTAGGACAATCACATTGGCCGGATTTTCCCGGGTTACGGTAAAATCGCCGGCGTTGCTAATGGCAACCGCAGCAGAACGTTCGACGCAGGCGCCATCCCCAAAGATTTCAACCTGGTAATCCCCTTCAAAGCCGCTTATACTGGCATCTACCACAAGGGAAGCGTTGTCTATCGCCGGACTGGTAATGGCCGCCCCGTCCTTGAACCAGGTATAGGTAAGCCCCTGTCCTGAGATAGTTGCCTCAAGCGTAACAGTTTCTCCAAAGCACAAAGCGTCACTGGCCGGCGGGTTGATTGCGACGCCAAGACTGCTTCCTGTGGTCACATCGATCAGATTGGACAGCGTGTTTCCGGACCCCGAACAGGAACCGAAATCTATTTCCACTGCGTACATCCCTTCTTGTGTGACACTAATGGAAGGCCCTGTACCAGAGAGAGGGGTACCGCTTCGGTACCATTGATACTGATAGGAATCAGCATTGGCAAGCCCATAGACTTCAAGGGTAATGGCATTTCCGTTGCACACCTGTGCGGTGCCATCTCCAAAGTCTGACTGTCCCTGGGGCCGGATGGTCAGGGAGGAGGTTACATCAAGGAAATACATAGGATACGGATCCGAGGCGGGGCTTGTTGCTGCAGGGCTCGTGCTCCGAACGCGCAGGCGGTAACCCTCGCCCCGGGTATCCTGTGGCAAAGAGAACTGGAAATAGAAATCAAAGGTGGTATTCTTGGAACCATCCCTTGCAAGTTCAACGGGATCGCTGAAGCTGCCGGTTTGGTCGGAGAGCTCCAGAATGAATTCATTATCGGAATTTACCAGGGGTGGTCCCCACGTAAAGTTTACCCAGTATTCGTTGAAGGACTCGGATGCGCAGGCTGCATTCCAGGCCGAGGCGCCTCCGGAGGACTGGTTAGGGGCCGCCTCAGGGGCGTTAAGCTCCTGGGAAAGTCCCTTATGGCTATAAAGGAAACCACAAAGTAGGGCTGTGGATAGAAGT
>SBFL01000399.1 GCA_006227965.1 Bacteroidota bacterium
AGAAAATTACGACAGGGACTCCTGGCAGAAAAACGACTTACTCGTTATTTTCTTTATGCTTTCGGCGAGATTGTACTGGTAGTCCTCGGGATCCTGATTGCCCTTCAGATAAACGAATGGAATGAGGGACACAAACGGAATTTGGAACGCATGGAGCTTTACAAAGCAATCCAAAAGGATTTCATAACCACAAAGGCCTTATTAGCCGAAGGGGAGAAACAGGGTAAAAGAGGCATTCACCGAATGGAATCCTTTTTGAATGCCGCGGGGACTAACCCCGGTAATTTTCCCATTGACAGCCTTAAATACTGGGCCGGCGGGGCTTTTGATGCTCCTTTTGTAGATCCCATTCTAACCACTTATGAAGAAGCAATTTCATCAGGACGCATTAGCCTTATTACAGATGCCGATTTACTCGAAGAACTGGCGGGCTTTATCAGGGAGAAGGAATTTTACAGGGAGCATTTGACTTTTACCGGTGAGATTTTTTACTATGGCTCTATTTATGATCTCAGGCGTAAAGTAGGAAGTCTAGGGATCATTGGAGGAACCCAATACGACAGGGATTACAACAGGAATCTTCAATACTCCAGACACGAATTAACAGATGATGCCTTTCTTGAACTGATAAAGGAGCCTGAGACCTACGCTGCTATTGAGAACATGCTGGATGCCAATTATATGATCCGTGATATCCTCCGCAATATGGATTCCAGGCTCGATGGCATAGTGGAAAAACTGGAAATTCTTACCAAAGACCCCTGACTGGCGAAAGATTGGGTTGATTTTAAATTCTTTCGCGTTACAAATCACAGATCTTCCAAGTAAAACACCCAACCCTCGGCCACGCATTATTACTGGTGAAAATCAGGATTCTAGCGAGATTGCTTAAATTTAATATCCAATAATTACTCAGAGAAATCACTAAAACAATATTCATGAACCAATCTTTTAGCGCATTTGCCTGGCGAATGACCGCCTTGCATATGATTACCTATTTCATTGCAGGCATCCTGGCAGTGAACCTCATGGACTATGAGACGCTCTTCCGGTCTGGAGGGCTGGAACACTACATGCATCCCACTGACACGCCCATGGTGGCACTGGGCCCGGGCTTGCAATGGATACGGGGTTTAATTTTCGCCCTGGTATTATGGCCCTTTCGGGACACTATATTATCGGAAAACAGGGGGTGGTTAAAGTTGTGGGGGCTTTTTGTGGGCCTGGGTATACTGGCAACTTTCGGGCCAGCACTGGGCTCTGTGGATGGACTCATTTATACGAAAATCCCTATGGCTATCCAGACACAGGCCCTGCCCGAACTTATTATCCAGTCCCTGTTGCTTTCTGCCGGTCTTTGGTGGTGGTATAAATATCCGCGAAAATGGATAACCATAGTTTCAATAGTCCTGGTCGCGCTTATCGTATTTATGAGCATTGCAGGGTATCAGTTCCTGCAGATGCAGCCCCAATAATGCTACCGGCAGGGCGATCTCCGGATCCCAGTCCGCTTGGAGAAAGCCACGCAGGACCAGCTGCAAACCGCCCCTGCCTGGCGTAACTGCCAACGTCGAACCTAAAATGCAAAACCCCGAAGCAGAGCAAAGCTTACTTCGGGGTCATCGCACTAATACTACTAAGATAAAAGGCTTATCGCAAACGGTCCACAGATTTTACAAGATCCTCATCCCGCTTGATGGCCTTGTTGGCCAGCACTAGGAAAACGATAGAAAAAATGGGGATAAGCATCCCAATACCCTTCTCAGAGGCTTCTGCCTCTCCGGATATGCTTAGGGACCGGTAAACGAAAAATCCCAGTAAAAAAAGGTTCAATAAGATGTTGAATCGGTTCAACACGAATTGTTGTTTTCTGTTTTTAAAACTGAGCATAGCGATTAACGCCAGCAAAGCCGAACTGTAAAAGGCCGCAGAAACCCAGATTTCCTGCCTTGCGTAAACGGCCTCTCCCCCCCCATCGGTCCAGAGGTGGACCCAGAAAGGCAAGACCCCGGCCAAAATAGCCGCAACCAGAAGGTATACCGTTTGAATACGCTGTATCATAAATCGGCCTTATTCGGATGTAAAAATAAAAGTTTTTAGCCTTTTCCACGAGTATATCAAAAAGTTTATGTGCTGATTTTAATTGTGCTGATTTAAAAGCCTGAACCGCAGTCCTTCAAAGGCAAAATTCCCTGCAAAAAACCGGAAATGTGGAAAAATATTCGTATACTTGTGCCGTTATTAGTTATAGCACTTCCCACTTAGGGAGTCCATTCCCAAGCGATATCCGAATAACATTTCTTCTTTATTTATTGATTAAAGGATCATACCAATAACTTTATTCTTAACAAAATTCATGTTTGAGATTTCCGAATTAAAGGCCATGAAGCTCCCCGAGCTTCAGGACATTGCTAAAAAACTGAATGTCCCGAAATACAGAAGCCTTAAAAAACTTGATCTGGTCTATCAAATCCTCGATTTACAGGCCAGTGACCCGCAGGTTGTTAAAGAACACGTCGCGGAAGCCGAAGCACCCGAAAAACCAAGAAGGGGCCGGCCTCAAAAAGAAAAATCAAGAAAACCCGAGCCTTCCCAAAAAGATGCTCCCCGTTTGGATACTGCCCAAAAACCGGCTGCCAACGGACTGGAAAAATCTGAGGAAAATGAGCGTGACGCCCGTGGACGCAAGGGGCGTGAAGCCTCTGGTAAAAGGGAACACAGTAAAGATCCCCATCTGCACAAAGGACAACACCGGAAAAAGGAACATCCCGGCAGAAGCAATGGCCACGACAAGAAAAGCAGCAACTACGACAAGGAGCTGAAAAACAAATACAAGCAGCCCGAGTACGAGTTCGACAGCATCATCGAAAGCGAAGGTGTCCTTGACATCATGTCGGACGGGTACGGCTTTCTGCGTTCCTCAGACTACAATTACCTGTCCTCCCCGGATGACATTTACGTATCCCAATCCCAGATCCGCCTTTTCGGACTGAAAACGGGGGATACGGTTTTGGGAAATGTCCGGCCGCCGAAAGAAGGTGAAAAATATTTCCCGCTGATCAAGGTTACCAAGATCAATGGTATTGACCCGGAAGTAGTACGGGACCGGGTAGCTTTTGAGCACCTCACCCCGCTTTTCCCCAAGGAGAAGTTCAAACTGGCCGAACGGCAGAGCAGCATTTCCACCAGGATCATAGACCTGTTCGCCCCCATCGGAAAAGGCCAGCGTGGCATGATTGTGTCCCAGCCCAAAACGGGTAAGACCATGTTGCTGAAGGATATCGCCAACGCCATTGCCGCCAACCATCCGGAGGTGTATCAGATCATTCTTTTGATCGATGAGCGCCCGGAAGAAGTAACGGACATGCAGCGGAACGTGCGCGGTGAAGTAGTGGCTTCCACCTTTGACAAAGAAGCTTCCGAACACGTTCGGGTGGCCAATATCGTGCTGGAAAAGGCAAAACGCCTTACCGAATGTGGCCACGATGTGGTCATCCTGCTGGATTCCATTACCCGTCTGGCACGCGCTTACAATACAGTACAGCCGGCATCAGGAAAGGTTCTTTCAGGAGGTGTGGATGCCAATGCACTGCACAAGCCCAAACGGTTCTTCGGTGCAGCGCGGAATATCGAGAACGGAGGCTCCCTGACCATCATAGCCACGGCACTGACTGAGACCGGATCAAAAATGGACGAGGTGATCTTTGAGGAATTCAAGGGTACCGGCAACATGGAATTACAGCTTGACCGCCGTATCTCTAACCGACGGATCTTCCCTGCAATAGACCTGGTGGCTTCAAGTACACGGAGGGACGACCTCCTGCTGGACGATACCTCCTTGCAACGGATGTGGATCCTGCGCAAGTACCTGGCTGACATGAACCCGATAGAGGCCATGGAATTCATGGAGCAGCGCATCAAGCAAACCCGCTCCAACGA
>SBFL01000033.1 GCA_006227965.1 Bacteroidota bacterium
AGTCTTCATTGGTGAGCTTCAGAATGGCCTTTTCCAGTTTCTGGGAAAGCCAGATGGTCGCCTTTTTGATCAGCGGTTCGTCCCAATCGCATTCGGAAACGAGCCAGGGAGTTGCCACCCGGGTCAGGAAGGAAGCAGCGGCCTTGTCTGTGATGACCTCACAGTTGGGGTGTTCCTGCAGGAAGGTTGCGGGCACCGACTCCCGGATCTTTCCCTCCACCGCCTGTTTGATCACTTCTGACTTGCCTTCTCCCCAGGCCATCATAATAATCCGCCGGGCCGAAAGAATGGTGCCCACCCCCATGGTGATGGCCCTGGAGGGGACGTTTTCCAGGCCAAAAAAGTCACTGGCGGCATCCAGACGGGTTACCCGGTCAAGGCGTACCATCCGCGTAATACTGCCCAGGGAAGATCCCGGTTCATTGAAGCCGATATGCCCGGTTCGCCCAATCCCGAGGATCTGGATGTCCAGCCCCCCTGCTTTTTCGATCTTTTCTTCGTACAACTGGCAATAATCACGGACATCTTCCTTTTCCAGGGTACCATCCGGGATGTGTATTTGGCTTTTGGGGATATCGATATGGTCGAAAAGATGCTCGTTCATAAACCGGACATAGCTGTGAATGGAATCCGGCTGCATGGGGTAGTACTCATCCAGGTTGAAGGTGACGACATTTTTGAAGCTCAGACCTTCATCCCGATGGAAACGCACGAGGAATTCATACATTTTTGTCGGAGTGGAGCCCGTGGCCAGGCCAATTACTACTTTTTTACCCTGTTTTTGTCGTTGCCGTATCAATTCCGCTATTTCATTCGCTACGTAAAAAGAGGCCGCTTCGGAATCTCCGTAGATGCGGGTGGGAATCCTTTCGAATTTTTTCGCCTCCCCTTCATCGGGGATCGGTTGGGAAGGGGTGGCATAAGCAATTTCAGTCATGATAGGAGTTTGTATTTGTTCCGGTACAAATGTAGCAAAGAATTTTAAAAACTGCAGTTTATTGCAAATTAAAATGCTGTTAAATGCAGTTAAAATAATTAATAAAAATAAATACTGCAAAAAACGGCATATAAGAGAATTTCCTATCTTTGCGGAAAACCTGATGAATGCTCAAGGAAGAACGGCAGCGAATTATCCTGAATGAGGTGGAAGTGCACAACCGGGTGCTCCTGACAGACCTTGCGGAACGTCTGGAGGTATCTGTGGATACCGTGAGGAGGGATGTCAAAGAACTGGACCGCACCCAGAAATTGCGAAAGGTTCACGGCGGGGCCGTTTCACTTGGGTTTGTATCCCCGGCTGCTGCCAATAGCAATATTTATGCCCTGGAGGAAAAAAAGGCTATTGCGGGGAAAGCGCTGGGGCTGCTGCGCACGGGCAGCGTGATTTTTATGGATGGGGGAACCACCTGTCAGGAACTCGCAAGGGTTTTGCCCGAAACACTGGACCTGACCTGTTTCACTATCAGCCTCCCGGTGGCTCTGCAACTGGTGGCCAAAGCCGGGATTCGGGTAATCCTGATAGGGGGAGAGGTTTCAGGGGAAGCCCAGATCACAACAGGGGCGAACGCAGTAAGTGCCCTCTCTGAAATTCAGGTGGACTACGGTTTTATAGGTACCGGTTATGTGGATGCCCTTCACGGGCTTACTGAGTTCGACTGGGATGTGGTTCAGGTAAAAAAAGCTGTCATTGGGGCCTCCCGCAAGGTCGTCCTGTTGTGCATTTCGGAAAAACTGAATTCCCAGCACCGGTATCGTACCTGTGATATCCACGCGATCAACACCATGGTCACTGAACTGCCTCCGGAGCACAACCGGTTGAATTCCTTCCGGGACCACCAAATTCATATCCTCTAGCCAATGGCCAATTTCAAGAAGATTACCGAACAGCCTTCCCATTACGACCGCCTTGAAGACATGGAGGTAGGGGAGTTGCTGAAGAACATCAATCAGGAAGATCAGCAGGTGGCCCTGGCGGTTCGCGAAGCCATACCGGCCATCAGCACGCTGGTGGCGAAACTGGAACCCCGCTTTCTCAGCGGAGGGCGTCTGTTCTATATCGGTGCAGGTACCAGCGGACGCCTGGGCATCCTGGATGCCTCGGAAATCCCGCCGACCTATGGGATGCCGCACGATCGGGTGATCGGGCTGATCGCTGGAGGAGACCGGGCTATCAGGAAGGCCGTGGAACACGCCGAAGATGATATGGACCAGGCATGGAAGGATTTAAGCGCCTATGGCATCAACCCGGTGGATACCCTGGTGGGGATTGCCGCATCGGGCACTACACCCTACGTGATTGGGGGCATCCGAAAGGCCAGGGAGGAAGGGATCCTCACTGCCGGGCTGACCAACAATCCGGGGTCCCCTCTTGCCATTGCTGCGGAAGTGCCGATCGAAGTACCGGTAGGACCGGAATTTGTAACGGGCAGTACCCGGATGAAAAGCGGCACCGCTCAAAAACTGGTCCTGAACATGATCTCCACCTCCCTGATGATCCGAATCGGTCGTGTACAGGGGAATAAAATGGTGCATATGCAGTTGAGCAACAATAAATTAATCGACCGGGGCACCCGCTACCTGGTCGAACATCTGCAACTCACATACGAAGAGGCCGGTATTGCCCTGAAAAAATACGGGTCTGTACAGAAAGCCCTCGAGGCCCTCAGATAGGGAAGTCCCTAAGAAGCAATGCGAACTAGTTTTTCGGTACCAGCCGGTAGATCCCCTTTCCTTCAACGGCTGCGTAAATCAGTCCGTCGGGCCCCTGCCGTACATTGCGGACCCGGCCTATTTCGTCCATCAGGCGCTCCCGCTTCAGGACTTTGTTGCCATCCATTTCCAGGCGCTCCAGGTACCTGAAGGAGAGGGACCCAACTAGTAGGCTTCCCTTCCACCCGGGGTACTGGTCAGAGGTCACAAAGCACATGCCACTGGGGGCAATGGAGGGTACCCAGTAATGTATGGGCTGCTCCATTCCTTCCATTTCTGTCTTGTCGGTAATGGGCGTGCCGCTGTAATTGATCCCGTAGGTGATCACCGGCCAGCCGTAATTAAGCCCCTTTTGAACAATGTTGATCTCATCACCGCCCCGGGGTCCGTGTTCATGGATCCAGATCTCCCCGGTTTCAGGGTGCCGGACCATTCCCTGCGGATTTCGGTTTCCGAACGTATAGATGGCCGGGAGCGCCCCTTCGGTATTAACAAAAGGGTTATCCTGGGGAATACGCCCGTCGTCGTGGAGGCGGTAAACCTTTCCCCCATCCCGGCTCAGGTCCTGGGGGTTCACATCCCGCTGCCCCCTTTCACCAATGGTAAAGTATAGGTATCCCGCGTCGTCGAACTCGATACGGGAACCGAAATGCTGCCCTCGGGTCGTATTGGGCCCGGCCTTGTAAAGCAGCTGAAGATCCGTAAGCTGGTTTCCGGTTAGCCGGGCACGTGCTATAGCCGTATTCCCCCCTTTCTCTTCTCCTTCTTCAGAAGCGTAACTCAGGTAAATCCAGCCGTTTTCCGCATAGTTGGGGTGGAGCTCAATGTCCATCAGGCCTCCCTGACCCCGGACATATACCGGGGGTACCCCCTGTATTTCGGTCTTTTCCCCATCCCTGAAGTGAATCAGGGTTCCCGCCTTTTCGGTGATCAGCATGCTGCCGTCCGGCAGGAAGGCCATCCCCCAGGGAATATCGAGGCCGCGAACGACCAATTCAGCGGTAAACAGGGTTTCCTGCGGTGTTTCTGCCGTGTTTGGTTCATTTTGGGCGCAGGAGACAAAGATCATGACAACAAAAATCCAGGTATAAACAATGCTTTTTCTCATAGCCAATAGATGAATTATTAAAAAATGTCCGGCAAGCCTATCAGGTCTAAAGTTACGGGAATTTAAAGAATGTGATATTTGCGATCAGGGATATGAAGGGACCTCAAATTGCCCTTATT
>SBFL01000402.1 GCA_006227965.1 Bacteroidota bacterium
TGAAGTGCTTGAAGAAACCGTAGTGTATTTTGATGAAAGCCTGGATAAGGAAGCTGATTATCTGGTGGCTTCTTTTGAGCAGCATTTTGGTGTCAGGCTTGAAAAGAAGGCCGGCTCAGGAGCAAGGGGATCCATCACCTTAAAGACCTTGCCTGTAGCTGTTAACGGGGTAAGCGGTGAAGCCTACCGGCTAAGTGTGGGTTCCCGGCAGGGAATTCAGATTGAAGGGAATGATCCGGCAGGTGTTTTTTATGGTATTCAGAGCCTGCTTTCTCTTATACCCGCAGATGCTTATGGCAGCAAGCAATCCAGTATGTCTGTTCCAGAAGTTAAAATTGAAGATTCGCCCAGATTCCCTTACCGTGGTTTTCTTTTGGATGTGGCCAGGAATTTCCACAGCAAGGAAGCCATTCTTAAATTGATCGATCTGCTCGCGCTTTACAAGGTTAATATCCTGAACCTTCGTCTCACCGATGATGAAGGCTGGCGGCTGGAAATCGCCGGACTGCCTGAATTGACAGAGCTCGGTGCCCGTAGAGGTCATACCCTGGACGACTCAGGGTGGCTGGCCCCTGCCTTCGGTTCAGGTCCATTTCCCGGAGCGGAGGGATCACACGGTTCCGGCTATTACACCCGGGAAGATTTTAAGGAGATCATCACCTATGCCGCCAGGCGCCATATCCGGGTAGTCCCCGAGATCTGCTTCCCCAGCCATGCCAGGGCGGCCATCAAATCCATGGAGGCCCGCTACCACCACTATATGGAGTTGGGCGACCAGGAAGCCGCCGAGGAATTCCGGCTTGTGGATCCCGATGACAGCTCGGTCTATATTTCAGCCCAGCGATATAAGGACAACATTGTATGTGTGGCCCTGGAATCAAGCTATCATTTTTATGAAACGGTAATCAGGGATATCCGGAGTATGTACGAGGAGACCGGATTGCATATGACGATCTTTAATACCGGCGGAGACGAGGTACCCGTAGGGGCCTGGGAAGGCTCTCCCCTGTGCCAGGAGTTCATGAAGGATCATCCCGAAATCGATAATCCAAGGCATTTGCATGCATACTTTGTGGAAAGAACGCTCGAAATGCTTGAAAAGTACGATCTCCAGGTTACGGGCTGGGAAGAAGCAGTCCTGAATAAGGATAATCAAGGAAACATTTCGATCAATCCGGATTTGCTTGGAGCGTCCATTTTGCCCCTGGTATGGGATAATACCGGAGATAACCTGGATTTGGGATACCGGATTGCCAACACGGGATATCCGATTGTCATCTGCAATGTAAGTAACCTCTATTTTGACCTGGCCTATACCACGGATCCCCGTGAGCCGGGATTGTACTGGGGAGGGTTCCAGGATGCCATAGATCCCTATGTACTGGTCCCGTACAATGTATTCTACTCAACCATTTATGATGATTATGGAAGGTTCAGACCCCAGCCTGAGCTTCCTTCCGACCTGGAGCCACTCCAGGCTACTTCACGCAAAAACATTATTGGAATTCAGGGCCAGCTTTGGTCGGAAACCCTAAAAGGCCAGCAGATGATGGAATATTACCTCCTGCCAAAACTGTTTGCTTACGCAGAAAAAGCCTGGTCAAAGGCACCGGCCTGGGAAACAGAGGAAAATGCCATTATGCGTACGCAGCAAATCCATGAGGGTTGGAACGTCCTGGCAAACCGGATCGGGCAGTACGAATTTACAAGGCTGGTTTACATGTTCGGGGGAAGCAATTTCCGGATCCCTGCCCCGGGTGCCATCCTGGAAAAGGGAATGATATATGCCAATACAGCCTTCCCCGGTCTGATCATCCGCTATACCACCGACGGGACGGACCCTGGCCTCGAGTCCCCGGTATACCTGTGGCCTTTGAATGCAGAAGGAAAAATAAAGCTCAGGGCCTTTACCCCCGGGGGTAAAACTGGCTGGATCACGGAAATAAACTAAACTGAAACATCATGCTGAAATTAGCAGAAGCTGGAATTGGATTTACAGGTATGACCCGGACCAGGAGTATCCCCAAGAATCATGCTTGCACCGTAACCGGGAAAGGATCCGGAAAGACCTGCCGGCACCTTGCACTCCTGATGGCTTTGATTCTATCCCATATAGCAGGATTATATACCCCCTGCTCAGCACAGGGTGAAGGGGGCGATCCTGTGAATAACAGACTGCCCCTGGAAATACAATACATGGCCTTCCGGCCTGCGGTGTGGGAGGAGACGGCACTTACAGAAGTGGTCAATGAGAGAAGGAATATGGGAGGACTCGTATTTGTCTATTATACCAATACCTCGGATAAACCGGTACGTTTGCGGGAGTGGTTCATGAACGGCAGGGAGGCCGGTAATTACAGGCTGGCCTACGACATTGCCTGGGACAGGAGGTATACGGAGACGATCCAGCCCGGGCAGACCACGGTAACCGAGATCTGCGGGGGTTCGGAAGATTTCCAGGCCGGAAAACCGGCCAATTTCGGCATCCTGGGAAGAAACTGGAGACCGGTGAGCCTGCAAACGGGTTCCTTTCGGGAAGAAGAGGTCCGCATTTCCTCCATGGTGATTGATTCCAGCCTGAAGAAGATCACCTTGCATATCCGGAACCTGACCGGCAATCAGATAAGGATCCGGTCTGTTTCGGTGGAAGGCAGGGATAGGGAGCTTCAATGGCTAAGTTCCGATCGCCTTGAGGGCAAGGGGCATGTGGTAGCCCAACTCGGGTTGGAAGATTCATTATCACCTGGCGAGCTTGTCATTGCAAAGCTTGATCTTGAAAAGGAAGGAGAAATTATCTCGGTTTACAGTCACCGGAATGCCTATGCAGATTATTTTCCCAACGGTACCTGGGGAATCAAAGAGGAACAATATGAAGCTGCTCAGAGGCACCATTTGAATACCATGGTCAGGGGTGGTCAATCGACGGATCCATTTTTCTCTGCCGATTACCTGACCACCGGTCTGAAAGCCATGCCCCATACGGGCATATATCCCAATGTGGAAATGATCCGCGATCTGGAGGATCATCCGGCAGTGGCCTGCTGGTACCTGCAGGACGAACCCGACTGGAATAAAACCCCCCAGCTGGTAATGGCCTGCAATACCATGACCAGGCAATTGTCCGTAAAGAAGCCCACCCTGCTTACCCTTTGCCGGAATGTGAAATTCTTTGAATTCGCCTTTATCCCCGATATCCCGGTTCATGATCACTACTCGGTGACCGCCCCGACCACCAGCAAGTGGCCCTATGAATATGGCACCCGTCTGGAAGAAACGGGATATTATACGGCGGATCTCAAGCATGCCTCCGAACCCAAACCGGTATGGGCCTGGACCCAGGGACTCCACCTCTGGGACGAACGTCCTAAACTGCCGCTTCCCTCAGCCGATGAACTGGGGGCACAACTCTTTTTCAACCTGGGCCGTGGGGCCAAGGGAAACCTCTGGTTTACCTTCCGTGAAAATGCAGGCCGCCTGTATCCGGAAACCAGGAAAGCGCTTCAGGCCTACAGCCGGCTGATCCGCCTGCTTGAAAAGGACCTGCTGTTGTCGGATCCCTATCAAGGTGACAGAAGCTCAACTGCATCCATTGACATAGCTTCACTGGTTTCCGCCGACAGAATGATCCTTTTCATGACCAATACCGACTACGAGATCAGGGATACGGCATACCGGTGGCATGATGCACAGAATGTGGAGATTCGTCTGGAGATACCGGACTGGTTCGTTCCTGAAGAAGCCTTTGAAGTGGATCCCCATTCAGGAATAAACAATGTTTCCTGGAGCCCGGGACAGAAGGAAATCTCACTCCTTATTCCTGAGATACATATGGGAAAAGTAGTTGTATTTTCCAGCCGGAAAGGAACAGCTGAAGCGTATTCGAAGCGTTTCTCTTCCCTGCTTCAAGAGGAAAAGGG
>SBFL01000403.1 GCA_006227965.1 Bacteroidota bacterium
TTACCCCAATCTGTGTGGGAATGGCATATTGAAGGCTGAGTTCCAGACCCTGGTGCCTTGTTTTACCAGCGTTTTTCCCGATGAACTCGTCTTCCCCGACCCTCTGGGCCACCAGGAGATCCTGAATTTGCATTTGATACAAGGCAATGGAACCCTGCAGCCTGTCCTGAAACCAGGAGGCCTTTCCGCCGATTTCGTAATTAATCCCTTTTTCCTGTTCGATTTCAGGGTTGATGACCCCGTCAGGGTTCAGGGATTCCTCCAGGGATGGATTGCTGAACCCTCTGCTTATGTTCAGGTAAACCCAGGAATGCGTGTCAAAGGAATAGCGCAGGTCCAGGCTTGGAAGGAGAACGGGGTCGAAATCCCTTTGGGCGCTGAGGTTCTGATCTTCGCTGCCGAGGAGGTCGCGGTAATCATACCGGGTGCGGTTCAGGCTCAATGTGAGTGCTGCTTTCAGGCGTGGTGAAAATTGCCAATCCAGCTGCCCGAAGAGATAGAACTGCGAACGGAATTCCTTGTTGCGGCTGAGCAAATCCCCCTGCAGGCTGCCCTGCCCGTCGTTTTCCTCATAGAGATTTTCATAGGTGGACCAGGAGTATTCGTCCTTGTAGAGTTCCATCCCCAGGGAAGCCCGGACCAGAGACCTCACATCCAGGGAGGCTGAAAAAACAGATCGGGCGCCGTACCCGAAGGTGGATTCATCCAGGATATTGAAGGGACGGGGCTCGTAATGATCCAAATAGGAAAAAAACACACTGCTGGTGTTCTCGATTTTAGGGCTGATGCGGATCCTGTCGGAGAGGCCTATCAGGGTGTACTTATTATCCTCGTATCCCTGGGCCGCTTTCCAGTTAGCGGCTGCCTGTGTAGGGTCGGTTTCAAAGTCAGTCCTACCCAGGGAACTCGGGATTTCGGCTGTATAATCTATATAATTGGCCAGCAGGTTGATCTGGTGGGATTCCCCTGCTTCAAGGCCCAGGTTCAGCAGGACCCCATCCCGGTCGAAGGAATTGTTTTCCCGGTAGCCCTGGGTACTCATGCGGTTGTAGCGTAGTTCAGCACTCATTTTATCCTGCTTGTGGGTCAGGCTGAGGTTGGTTTTGAAAAGTCCGTAGGAACCAAAGCTGCTTCGGTTTCTCAGGAGGGTCCCGGGCTCCTCCTTCGGATCTGAACGCAGCAACAGTGCTCCGCCCAGTGCCGCACCGTAGCTTCCGGATTTGGGCCCTTTCACGACCCTAATGCCACTGAGGTTTTCAAGGTCAAAAGCTTCCAGGGTAGAAAATCCCGTTCCGTTGGTAACAGGGATGTCATTGAAGTACATCCGTAGTTTATCGGTGCCGAAGGGGGTCCTGGCCCCTACGCCACGTATAGTGATTCGGTTGGTGTTCAGGGCTCCCGAGAGAAAGTATACCCCCGGGATCTGGTTGAGGGTGCCGGCGAAATCTATGGGACTTTGGGTGCTGATCGCCTTTTCTGTCAGGAGTTCCGAGGGGACGATGCCAAGGGGGGAATCTGTTTCCCGTTCCAGGCCCAGGATAACTTCCTGTAGGTAAGTCACCGAGTCCCTGGGTACTTCCTGACCATAACCTTTCAGGCATGTCAGCAACAGGAAGCACCCCGGCAGGAAGGCACAGTTCTTCAAAGTATTTGCCATAGGCGTATTGCGTTCAGGGTATGCGGTCCAAAGGTAGGAAGTTCCCCTGGAACCTGGCACGGAATGCCCGGTTTCGGCAGCTTTGGATGTTTCCCTATTTTTGCCAAAAATTTTGATTTGAAAATAGCCTCCTACAATGTAAATGGTATTCGGGCAGCCCTGAGAAAGGGATTTCTTAAATGGTTGCAGGACACAGGACCTGATGTCATTTGTCTTCAGGAGATCAAGGCAACCGAAGACCAACTGGACCTGTCCCTTTTTGAACGGGCAGGGTATACCCATCATTACTGGTTTTCTGCCCAGAAGAAGGGATACAGCGGGGTTGCTATCCTCAGCAGGCAGAAACCCGATCATGTGGAAATAGGGACGGGAATAGATTACATGGATTCAGAAGGCAGGAACATCAGGGCAGATTTCAACGGGGTTTCGGTCATGAGCCTGTATGTCCCTTCCGGCACGAATATCAAGCGCCTGGATCACAAATTGCAATACATGGACGATTTCCAGCAGTATGTGGACCAACTAAAAATAGAGGTGCCAAATCTGGTCATATGCGGGGATTTCAATATTTGCCACCGCCCTGTTGACATTCACGATCCGGTGCGCAACAAGAATGTTTCCGGGTTTCTTCCCGTGGAAAGGGAGTGGATCGGAAATTTTATCGACAGCGGTTTTGTTGACAGTTTCCGGCACTTCAGCAAGGAGCCCCATCGGTATACCTGGTGGACCTATCGCGCTGGTGCCAGGTCCCGCAACAAGGGCTGGCGGCTGGATTACGGCATGGTCGCAGAACCCCTCCGTCCTCATCTGAAGCGGTCTGTGATCCTGTCAGAAGCCGTCCACAGCGATCACTGCCCTATATTGCTGGAACTCAGCTAGTCCTCCGAAAAACAAAAAGACCGGTATACGCTTGAGCAGGATTTGCCTTGAGACCCTGCCGAACCCTGCTCCCTGGGTGAACGGGGACTCAAGGGGGTCACCCGAAAAGGGAACGCACCACATCTTCGACCTTGGCAACCCTCCGGACCTCAATACTGAACCCCTTGTCGGGAACCGACGCGTGTGAGGAAACATAAATCACCCCCAACCCGAGCTTTTCGGCCTCTGTGATCCGCTGTCCGATGCGGGGCACCGGCCTGATTTCTCCCGCTAGGCCGACTTCAGCGGCAAAACAGATGTCCCTGTCTACTGGAATGTCCGCATTGCTGGAGAGGATGGCCGCTATCACTGCGAGATCGATGGCTGGGTCGTCTACCTGGATGCCACCGGTTATATTGAGAAAAACATCCTTGGCGGCGAGCTTAAAACCCGCGCGTTTTTCAAGTACGGCCAGTAACATGTTAAGGCGTCTGGACGGAAAACCGGTTGCTGAACGCTGGGGTGTGCCGTAGACGGCAGAGCTCACCAGGGCCTGTATTTCAATCAGAAGGGGGCGTACCCCTTCCAGGGTGGCTGCAATGGCTGTGCCGCTTAAGGCTTCCCTGGTCTGGGAAATCAGGATTTTAGAGGGATTGGCGACGCGCTGTAACCCTCCTGCCTGCATTTCATAGATGCCCAGTTCGGCCGTGGACCCGAACCTGTTTTTCAGGGCGCGAAGGATGCGGAACACATGGTTCCTGTCCCCTTCAAACTGTAAAACCGTATCCACCATATGCTCCAGGATCTTGGGCCCGGCAATGCTCCCGTCTTTGGTGATGTGACCAATGAGTACCACCGGGGTGTTGGATTCCTTGGCGAACTGAATCAGCTCCGCGGTGCATTCCCGGATTTGGGAAATGCTGCCCGCTGCAGCATCCAGGTAGTCTGATTGCAGCGTCTGGATGGAATCCACAACAAGTAAATCAGGCTGCATTTTTTCGACCTCCAGGAAGATTTTCCCCGTCCGGGTTTCCGTCAGGATATAGCATGAATCGCTTTCAGGGGCTATGCGCTGTGCCCGCATCTTGATCTGTCCCTGGCTTTCTTCCCCGGAAACATAAAGGGTTTTCAGAGGTACCCGTAGTGCCGTTTGGAGCATCAGCGTACTCTTTCCGATACCGGGTTCCCCCCCGATCAGCGTAAGGGAGCCCGGAACCAGGCCGCCCCCTAGGACCTGGTCCAGCTCCAGGTCACCGGTCGGGATACGGGTATCCTGGTCGGATTCGATCTCGCTGATGCGCAATGGGCGGGGGGTCCTTTTAGGGGAGGTATCGGATACCCATCGGGGTTTGGTGTCCCCTTTATCGATGACTTCCTCTACGATGGTATTCCATTG
>SBFL01000030.1 GCA_006227965.1 Bacteroidota bacterium
AAAAAATTATTCTCCATCCTGGCTATGGCTGGGCTATTTGTCCTCAGTACAAATACGGTAAGCGCAAAAGCGAATCTAATCCCTTCGAATATGTCTTCAACCCTGGCCACAGCTACTGTAATGCTTCAGGAGGAGGCAGCTGCAGCTTCAGAGGATCGAGGGTTTACACAAATATTGAAAGAGCAGTTTATTCAGGGAGGCGCAGGTTTCATGGGAATCGTGCTACTCTGTTTGATTTTAGGGCTTGCCGTTGCCATAGAAAGGATAATATACCTGAACCTGGCCAGCACTAACACCACAAAACTGAAGCATCAGGTGGAAGAAGCGCTTGCTACCGGTGGAATTGAGGCTGCCAAGGAAGTTTGCCGTAATACGCGTGGCCCCGTGGCTTCCATTTACTATCAGGGCCTTGACCGCTCAGATGAAAGTATCGAGTCTGCTGAAAAGGCCGTGGTGGCTTATGGAGGTGTCCAGATGGGACAGCTTGAGAAAAACGTTTCCTGGTTGTCGCTCTTTATCGCCATTGCGCCCATGCTAGGGTTCATGGGAACGGTAATCGGTATGATCCAGGCCTTCCAGAAGATTAGTGCGGTTGGTAACCTCAGTGCATCTCTGATTGCCGGAGATATCCAGGTGGCTCTTTTGACAACAGTATTCGGTCTGATCACTGCGATCATCCTGCAGATTTTCTACAACTATATCATTGCCAAGATCGACAGCATTGTTAATGATATGGAGGATTCATCGATCTCCCTGATCGATATGCTGGTAGATCACAAGAAATAAGTCGGACCTTTAGAAAAATCATCTTATGAATAAGATTGTAAAAATAGCATTAGTCGTTCTGGGCGCAATTGCTGCTATCCTGTGGTATATGCTACCAGGCGGTGATGTGCCGGTAGGGGAAGCAGTGGAAAGCGCTGCGGTACACTGGATGTTCATGATCATGTTCCTGTTGTTGGCTGTGGCTGCATTTGCGAGCCTGGCCTTCACCGTGATACACCTGGCCCAGAACCCCGAAAGCCTGAAAAAAACCCTGATTGTGGTCGCTGCCTTTGTGGTAGTGGTCGGTCTGTCCTATGCGATAGCCCGGGGAGATGATGGCACCGTGGAAGTCATGTCTGAGAGAGGTGTTGCCACCACACAGAAAGTGGTGAAAAACATCGGCACCGGGTTGAATGTGTTTTTCTTCCTGGTCATCATTGCCGTTGGATCTATGATTTGGGGAGGAGCCAAGAAAATGTTTAGTACTAAAGAATAAGGATTATGCCTAGAAGAGGAGGACCACCTGAAGTAAATGCCGGATCCATGGCGGATATCGCCTTCCTGCTGTTGATATTTTTCCTTGTGACCACGACTATCGAAACGGACGCAGGGCTGGACCGTATGCTCCCGCCCATGGAACCGCCGGACACCGATGTGGTGATCAAGCAGAAGAACATCTTCACTGTGAATATCAACAAGAATGGGCAGTTGCTCGTTGAGGAGCAATTGATGGACCTGAAGAACCTCAGGAAGGCAGCTACCGATTTTCTGGATAACGGAGGAGACGGTACCTGTAACTACTGCAAGGGCCCTAATGATGCTTCCTCTTCCGACAACCCGACCAAAGCGATCATTTCCCTTAAGAATGACCGGGAAACGAAGTACGGCACTTATATTACCGTGCAGAATGAGCTGGTAGGGGCCTATAACGACTTGCGAAACCGGGAGGCTCAGCGTCTCTATGGAAGGAATTTTACGGATATGGAGGCTGAATTCCTCAATCCGGAAACACCCAGCAGTGTCAGGGATGAACTGAAAGATAAAGTGAAAAGAGTCCAGGATTTGTTCCCACAGAAGCTTTCAGAGGCTGAAACAAACACCTCCAATTAAAAAGTCGATTCATGGCAAAATTTAATAAGAAAAAAGACGGAGATTTACCCGCGGTATCCACGGCATCACTTCCGGATATTGTATTCATGCTCTTGTTCTTCTTTATGACGGTGACCACCATGAAGGACAGTTCGCTATTGGTGGAGAATACCCTGCCTAATGCGAGTGAGACCAAGAAACTGGAGAAGAAGGACCGTGTTATCTACATTTATGTGGGCAGGCCCACCAGTCAGTATCAGAAAGTCTTTGGCAGTGAGCCAAAGATTCAGTTGAATGACAAGTTTGCGAACGTTTCTGAAGTAGGTGATTACATCCTGCAGGAGCGTGCCAAAAAGCCGCAGGAATTGCAGAATGTACTTACCACCTCCCTTAAGGTAGATAAGAATGCCAACATGGGGCTGATTTCCGACATCAAACAGGAGTTGCGGAAAGTAAATGCCCTCAAGGTTAATTACACGACCTATGAAGGGGATGCGTTCCGAAACCTTCAATAGAATTTTTCAAACAAGATTGGTTAAAAAACGCTTCATGATTTGAAGCGTTTTTTTTTGAAGTTTGTATTTATGAGAACTCGTTACCTACTAATTCTCTTTGCTGCTGTTACCTTAGGGGGTCATGCTCAGCAAAGGGAAGAAACCCCGGAACCCTACAGGGAAGATCAGTTCTATATGGGAATAACCTATAATATCCTTCTGGATCTTCCCAATGGGGTTTCCCAGAACAATCTCTCCTATGGACTACAGGGAGGGTTTATAAGGGACATTCCCCTGAATCCGGAGTGTACTTTTGCCATAGGGATCGGACTGGGTTATGGCGTGAATTCCTACTACTCAAACCTCAGGGCTATTGAGGAAAACGGTGACTTCCGATACGAATATCTGGATGATGCCGATTACAGAAGGAACAAGGTGGAAACCCATCTGATTGAGGTGCCATTGGAATTTCGCTGGCGTACCTCCACCAGGGAGAGCTACAAATTCTGGAGGATTTACGGAGGGTTTAAATTCGGATATATCGTGGGCTCCCGTTCCAAGTTTGTATCGGATTCCTATGTAGACAGTTTTTACAATACGGATACGGAAAACCTCCGGTACGGCCTGATGTTGAATGTGGGCTACAATACGTTTAACTTCCACGTCTACTACGGTCTGAATCCTCTTTTTGAGGACGGCGTGAGCGGCCCGGACGGGCAGGCCTTCGATATGTTCCCGCTGCGCCTGGGACTTATGTTTTACATCCTTTGATGCGCCTTTTTCAGGTGATATCGACTGATTACATCCAGAATTGGATCAGGATCAGCTGGGAGACCAGCCCAACAAGCCAGCCGGTAAGTACGGCGGCACGCCCATGCAGTTTCAAAAACAGGCGGGAAGAGGCAAGCATTCCACTGGCAAGCGTGCAAAGGCTGATAGCCACCACGATATTTTTTTCGAAATGAAGGCTCAGGTTCAACATGAACATGAGCAGACTCCCAATCCCTGCCATATGAAGGCTGATAACCCTGCCGGCAATGGCGAGAAGCAGGCAGCTTGTTGTGGCCATGGAAAGGCTCAGAAAGAAGTAGTAAAGTTCTTCTGAATAATGGTTCGGGATGACCTTCAGCAAAACCATCATAAGCAGCACCAGGTAGATCAACAACGGGTATATGCGCTCTTCCGAGGAAAGCAGCAGGGGGGAGCGCATCATGCCGAGATGCTTGAGAATAAGCAAGCTGCCCAGCGGGATGATGACCGTCAGGATGAACACAGGCAGGATATTGCCTGCCTGCATTTCAAGCGGGCTGTATTTTGGTGTCACCAGGAAATAGAAAACCGTACCGTAGGTAGGGGTGAAAAGGGGGTGCAGTAAGTAGCTCAGGAATTTGCTCAGCAGGCGCATCATATTTCTTTGCGGAGGCGGGCCACCGGAATATCCATCTGTTCCCTGTATTTGGCAACAGTTCTCCGGGCTATGGGGTACCCTTTCTCCTTCAGGATGCCTGCCAGTTTATCATCTGTGAGCGGCTTTCGCTTGTCTTCT
>SBFL01000123.1 GCA_006227965.1 Bacteroidota bacterium
TGTCGCAGAGGACAAGGTCGTAATCCGACTTCCGGAGCATGTCCATACCCGAAGCTCCGTTCTCGGCCTCCTGGATTTCGTATTTGTCGTTCTCTTCGTTCAGGATCTTGACCAGCACCCTACGGATGGCGGCCTCGTCCTCAATGACCAGTATTTTTGACATGTTCTGTATATCGTTATTATGGGGCTGTTCAGGATTCTAAATAGTATTCTGAATACCGCGTTCTGGGTTCAAGGTTCAAGGTTCAAGGTTCAAAGGTATAATAAACTTACTGCCAACGGGTACTGCAAACTGCATACCCGCTCCAGGAGTGCAGTGGCGTTGGGCGGCATCCCGGACCACCTGCTGCTTAAACTTTCCCGCCTTCGTTCCCGGAGTGCTTCGGCGGGTGATACAAAACAACAAACGTTCCAAACTCTAAATTATGACTCTTGCGGGGTCGAAAACCACCAAAACTTCCAGATTCCTCAGGAATCCAATTTCTGCAGCACCGGGTTGAAGGCTTTGGAAGCCACCAGCACCCGATCCCCTACCACGAGGTCGCGAATCTCCTTTTCCTGGGCCACAACCTTTACAAGCTGGTTCTGAATCAGGACGGTTACGATATGAACCACCCCCGTGGCCTCAATATTCAATACCTGTCCTGTAAACCTGAATTTTCCGCTGATCTTATTCCGCAGGAAAAGTTCCTCAGCACTTCCCTGGCGCAGGACGGTTCCCTGTTCCAGTTCCACAACATGGTCGGAGAGCTTGTGGATCTCTCCCAGATCATGGCTGATCAACAGCGTGGTCAGGGCAAATTCACGGTGGAGGGCCAGGATAGCGTCCTGTAACCTGGTGCGGATCTTCGCATCCAGGGCGGAAAGCGGCTCATCCAGCAGAAGGAGCTCCGGTTTACCCACAAGGGCCCGTGCCAGGGCCACCCGTTGTTTTTGTCCTCCTGAAAGCGTTTCCGGCCTGCGGTCCTGCAGATCGTCCAGGGCTACCATCTCAATAAGATTGGAAACGAGCCCTTTGTCTTCCCTGGACCTGGTGCCATATTCCAGGTTTTCCCGAACCGTCATATGCGGGAAGAGGGCATAATCCTGAAAAACAAAGCCCAGATTGCGCTGCTGCGGCTTCAAATTGATCTTCTTTTCAGAATCAAACCAGGTCCGTCCCCCTACCGTGATTCTTCCCCTATCGGGGGTAAGCAAACCCGCAAGGATACGAAGTGTCGAAGTTTTTCCTGCCCCCGATTCCCCATAGAGGGTTACCAGTTCGCCTTTCTTGAATTCCAGTTCAAGGCGGAGCTTCATCTCCCCCCCAGGGGCCCTCAGTGTCTTTTCAATCTCGCAGGAAATCATCTCCAGAAGCGTTTTAGGTATCCTCCGTTGACCAGATATACGACCAAAAGGATGCAAAATGTAATTGTAAAAAGGACAGCGGAATAAAAATTGGCGGCTCCGTAATTCAGGGCTTCGACCTCATCGTAAATGGCGATTGAAGCGACTTTTGTATGGCCGGGGATGTTACCGCCGATCATCAACACCACCCCAAATTCACCTACTGTATGGGCAAAGGCCAGAACGATGCCTGTGAGCATGGAGGGTCGGATATTTGGCAACAGTACTTTCCAAAGGGTGGTAAGCCTGGATCTTCCCATCACGTAGGAAGCTTCTTTCAGGGAAGGGGAAAGCCCGGAGAGACCGGACTGAATCGGATGAACCATAAAAGGAAGGCTGTATAGAATTGAGGCCAGCACCAATCCCGGAAATGAAAACACCAGTTGCAGCCCCAGCGATTCTTCCAGCCAGCTCCCAAAGGCATTCCCCGGGCTGAAGGCCACCAGGAAATAGAAACCGAGGACCGTTGGAGGCAACACCAGGGGCATGCTCACCAGGGTTTCCACCACAGGCCTGGTCCGCGACCGCGAGAAGGCCAGCCAGTATGCCAGGGGGATGGAAACCACCAGCAACAGCACGGTGGTCACAAGTGCCAGCTTGAAAGTCAGGATAAGGGGCTCCCAGTTCATAGGGCTGATAGCATGACTTCATTAATTTTAATCAGGGCGGTAACCCGGTCTCCCTCTGCAAGCCCCAGGAATTTGACTTCCGAAGAGGCAATGATGGCTTCGAGTTCTCCCAGCGGGGTCTCCAGCGCCACCTTGCTCAGCAGCGCGTCTGTCTCCACCAGCCGAACCTCCCCCGGTATCCGGTTCTGTATCCCGATTTGTTCCACAGGGCCGGTTGAAAGGATTACCTCTGTCTCCTTGAACAGTACCGATATCTGGCTGCCCTCTTTCAGATACGAGGCAGATTCAGGGGTTTCGATCACGATCGCGGAGATCTCCACCCCCCCTGAAAGGGCCACTGCAGCCATCGAAAGGGCACCGTGGGATTCAACCTTTACGATATTTCCATGGTACTTATTCATCTGTGGAATAGCCATATTTGATGAGGATTTCCTTGGCCCTTTCTGAAAATACAAAGTCCCGGAATGCAATACCATGTGTATTGCCTCCACCATCCCTGTGAATCACCACCAGGCCCTGGACAATAGGCCTGTACGAGGCCGGATCCGGAGAGATCCACTGGCCCCTGCCTTCCATCAGGGGGCTCAAAACCACCGAAAGGGCGGTAAACCCTGCCTCTGCCGCCCCCGAGGTGATAAATTGATTGGTTTGGGCGATACTTTCCCCGAAAACGAGCTTGTCCTTTACGGCTTCATACATCCCGTAATGCTTTAAAACCTCCTCTGCAGCAACTCCATAGGGGGCTGTTTTGGGGTTTGCAAGGGCAATATGGCCCACCTCCTCCCCTTTCAGGGTAGTCAGAGACAGGCTGATGCTGTCATTAATCGTCCACAGCACCAGGCTACCATAGGCATATACTTCCGGGTCCGTTGCCGTAAGGCCCCGCTCGTGAAGTGCCTGCGGGTACTTCAAATCCGCCGACACAAGGACATCAAAGGGGGCTCCTTCCACAATCTGGGCCGTCAGTTTCCCTGAAGATCCAATGATCACCTCACAGGGCTGGCCCGTCTGCTCGGTAAAGGCGATCGCGATCTCTTCCATGGCAAATTGCATGTTGGCTGCCACGGCAATGGTCAGCCCCTGTTCCCGTTGTTTGTCAACACAGGAAGCAAGCAATACGAATAGGATGGGCAGGAGTAAATCTTTCACCATAGTCGAATCACAAGGTACAAATCTTTGGGCGCTTTCCCCTGTTGGGGAACCAAACTAACACCCTCTTTTACCCGGCTTCTGAAGATACTAATTCCCGTTATTTCAAGAGATCTGTTTCTCCATTACCGGGATCCAGAGTTCCTCCTCCGAATCCGGACCTTCTCCCTTGTATGCCGGGCCCATGCGGGCAAAGTGCGGCCTGTGGTCCAGGGAATACCGCGATTTCGGAATCCAGCTGCCGTAAATATAGTGGTACAATTGAGAAACCTCGCTTTCCTTTCCCCTGTACCGGAATACGGCATACACGCCCTCCGGGATCACCAGGGCCTCCAAATCCGCCGGGATGGCGGCGAAGCTGCTCACCGGAACGGAAGCCCATTTTTCAAATTCCCGAAACGGATCAAACTCCCTGAAAAAATCCATATCCTCATAAACCTCCACGGAATAGAGGGTTGCATCCACGACATTCCCGATTTGGCTTCGCTGCGGCATAAATTCCTTCCAGAGCCGGGCCGTGGTATTCACCATTAAAGACATGCGCGACCGTTTCCCCACCAACCTGGTCTCATCCAGGATTTCTATTCTTGGTTCCATCCTTCAATATCGATTAATGATCGGTGCGGCACCGGTCGGGGACTATGGCGGACTGCCTACTGCCAACTGCTACTGCATACTGCATACTGCTACTGCATACTGCATACTGCTACTGCCGACATC
>SBFL01000363.1 GCA_006227965.1 Bacteroidota bacterium
TAGGCAAAGTTCTTACTTTTGCAACACAATTTCGAATCATGAAAATCAGCTTTCTCTATCCCGTCATTGTCCGGAAGCTAATACCCGCCATTATCGCAACAGTTATCCTTTCATTTGCAGGGTCCTGCAGGGAGGATAAGGTACCTCCCACCCGAATGGAACAGGTAATGGCCATCCATGATTCCGTGATGCCGGAAATGAGTACAATAAGCCGGCTTGTAAGCAGGTTGAAACCTCTTGCCGACAGCACGGAGTCGGGCCAGGCCTACCAAAAGGCCATGGAAGACCTGCAGGAGGCACACACGGCCATGATGGACTGGATGAAGGGATTTGGGGATCGTTTCGATCATGAGGAGATCATGAAGGGAAAGGAACTAAGTCCTCAGAAACAGGAATGGCTCAGGGAGGAAGAGGTAAAAGTGAAGGCAATGGCAGACAAGGTCAATGGCAGTATTGTCAGGGCAAAAGCCCTGCTTGACACTCGCGAGGAATCTGAAGATTGAATTGGTTAAAAAGGGAGCTTCTGCAGGTCTACATTGCCTCCTGATATTATAATGCCCGTCTTCTTTCCGGCAAACCGTCCCGCATCCTTTAAAATTGCCGCGAGGGCCACGGCGCTGGAGGGCTCGATCACGATCTTCATCCGCTCCCAAACCAGCCGCATGGCCTGGACAATTTCGCCTTCGGTCACCCTAACAATGGTTTTTACATGCTGTTGAAGCACCGGAAACGTATAGGTGCCCAAAACCGTTTTCAAACCATCGGCAATGGTTTCAGTTGAGGTATTCCCAAGGATCCTGCCTTCCTTCAGGGACCGGTAGGCATCGTCAACAACAAGCGGTTCCGCCCCCACAGGCGTACATTCCCGGCCAAAAAAGGAAGCGGAAAGGGCCGTACCTCCCAGCAGGCCACCTCCCCCAACCGGGGCCACGACGATTTCCAGGTCACCCACGTCCTCCAGTAATTCCTTACAGGCCGTACCCTGCCCCAACATAACCCAGGGGTCATTGGAAGGATGGATGAACTCCGCCCCGGTTTCCATCTGTATGCGTCTTGCCTCGGATTCCCGGGCCTCCAGGGTGGGGGCGCATTCTATGATCTGGCCTCCGTATTCCCGCACTCCTCTTTTCTTGACCTCCGGTGCGCTTTCAGGCATTACGATATAGGCCGGCACTCCAATATTCCTGGCAGCCAGGGACAGGGCCTGTGCAAAATTCCCCGAGGAATGGGTCACTATGCCTCTCAGGTCACCGGCTTCCTTTTTCACCAAAAGCGCATGGGTGGCTCCCCGGATCTTATATGAACCGGCCTTCTGGAAGTTTTCGCATTTGAAATAGAGTTCGGCTCCCGACATCCTGTCGAGGAGGCTGGAACGCATTACCGGGGTCCGGTGCACAAAGGGCGCAATCTTGTGGTGACATTCAATCAGGGCTTCAGCAGAATAGGCAGACATGATGATAGTTGTTTAATCCCCATTATTGCCAACGAAGGGATTCCATGATCCGCCGGATATCCTTCTGCAGATAAATGGCGGCCGGAAATATGGAATCATAATTGGGTTTTGCATAAAAATAAAGGGACCCTGTCACAAAATGGTTCAGGCTGTCCGTTACATAGAACTGAGACTGGGAGGCGGCATCCCCCTTCACCTCGTAAAACATCCCAAACACCCTGTCCTGCTGATTCACATAGGGCTGCTCCAGGATATTGTCAGCTTTTACCGCATGTTCATAAGACAGTTTCTGAGCATCTGTGAGCAGCTCTCTGAGATTTCCCTCCACTGGCTTGTAAGTCAGGTATATGGACCCTTTCATCGGCTTGTAGTCAAGTACCATATTGCACCCGCCCTGCAAGTCGGAATCGGCCATTCTGTTGAAGTCAAAGGTGAACGGACAACCGGACTGCATGGACCGGTAGGCCTGAACCGGATAATCCAGGCGGAGCATGGCCTTTGGTTTTGGAACAGGATCCCCCCCGCACGACATGAATACGGACGATACGAGGGCAATTAAAAAAAAGTGCTTAAGCTTCATGTGGCAGGGTTACTTTGATTTGTTTCAGCCTTTTTTTGTCGATACTTTCCACGGTAAATAGAAAACCGGCAAACCCGATTTTTTCACCCCGCCTGGGGAAGCGCCCTGATATTTCAAGAACAAAGCCGGCAATAGTTTCAGATTCTCCCTTATGCGCCTCAAACTCCGAATCATCCTCCAGGTGAATCGCCCTGTAGAAATCCTTTAGATTGGTTTTTCCCTCAAAGACGTAGTTATGGTCATCCAGTTTGGAATACACCAGGTCTTCATCGTCAAATTCGTCACTGATGTCCCCGACGATTTCTTCAATAACATCTTCCAGTGTTACGATGCCCGAAGTACCCCCGAATTCATCGACCACCACGGCCAGGTGGTTTTTCTTGTTCTTGAACTCCAGAAGCAGGTCGTCCAGTTTTTTATTTTCAGGGACAAAAAACGGTTTTCGGATCAGGGATACCCAGTTGAAGGATTTACGCTCCAGATAGGGAAGCAAATCTTTTACGTACAGCACCCCGGAAACATTATCCAGGTTTTCGGAGTATACCGGGATGCGCGAATATCCATTCTTCTTGATTTCTTCGAGCACCTCAGGATATTTAAGGTCCTCCGGCAAGGCAAAAATATCAAGGCGGGGACGCATCACCTGTTTGGTGTCGGTGTTACCGAAAGAGACAATCCCCTCAAGTATTTTCTGTTCCTCCCGGGTGGTATCACCTTCAGAGGTAAGTTCAAGGGCCTGCGAAAGGTGGTCTACGCTCAGGTTGGTCCTCTGCTTTCCCAGTCGCTTGTACAATAAATTGGTTCCCCTTCGCATGGGTCCCGTCAGGGGGGTAAACAACACATCCAGGGTACGGATGACATAGGTCATTCGATAGGCAAAGGTCCTACGGTTCCGGTTGGCATAAATTTTGGGAAGGATCTCCCCGAAAAGCAGGATAAGGAAGGTGGCAAGGATGACCTCAAGCAGAAAGCGCCCTGAAATAAAGCCCAGATAGATCTGGTCGATACCTGAGAAAACAGTGTCGCCAATGTCGTTCAAGAGAAGGACGATCCCAATATTGATGGCGTTATTGGCAATCAATATGGTGGCGAGCAGTTTTTTGGGTTTATCCAGGAGCCTGCTGATGATCCTGGCACGGGCCGTGCCCGATTCCGCCAATTCATTGAGCTCTGTTTGAGAAAGTCCGAAAAAGGCTACCTCAGCCCCGGAGATCAAGCCGGAACAGGTCAACAGGACAATAAGCAAGACAATTTTCAGGATCAGGAGGCCGTCCATGGCAGTACTGATCAAAATAGCGCTTATGGGGTCCGGGTCCAAGTAGTGGGTCTTTGGTTACTTAAAAAGGCAGATCGTCCTCCTCTTCAGGGGCTTCGGCCGGGGCTGCAGCGGTGCCCTGAACCTCACTGGCCGGAACAGGCTGAGATCCTGCCTGCATAGGCGCGCTCCCCATATCCCCTCCACCTTTGTTGGATAAAAAGGTAAAATCTGTGGCCTGGATTTCTGTCGTGTATCGGGAAACCCCGTCCTCACCCTGCCACTGCCTGGTCTTCAGACGCCCTTCTATATAAATAAGATCGCCCTTGCCGAGATATTTTTCACAGATCTCCGCGGCCTTGTTGCGCACTACAATGTTGTGCCACTCCGTGTTGGTCACTTTTTCACCTGTCTGGCGATTGGTGTAGGTTTCATTGGTAGCAATGGGGAATCGGCCGATACAATTTCCACCCTCAAAATAGTGGAGTTTTACCTCGTCTCCCAAATGGCCAATCAGCATTACTTTATTAAGTGTTCCGCTCATAGTATTTGAATAAGGTCAAAAGTACGAATTTTTAACGGTTTCCATGAAATTATCAGTACGGGAACGGGGTATGAATGCATTTCTGAAATAGAGACCGAATGGTCCAGTGGATCCTCCAGATGGAGGATCCAAAAGGTTACGTGCAGGTGCTGATGGGACAACTTGTGCACAAGGGGTTTCGCGTTAAATCGCACAACAGACTGCGGGTCGCTCAGGTCCTCAGACCCCACCGTTTTAATCAGGTCCCTTATTTTAGCATCAGATACTTCCTCGGGAGTCTCAATAAGCGGGAATTCGAACAAACCCTGCCAGATCCCCTTGTCTTTTCGTTTTGTCAGCCGGGTCTGAAAATTTGGGTCCACAGGCATCAGATAGTTGAAAATCCGCTCCCGCACTTTCTTTTTGGGCAATTTCCTGGGGAGGACCGAAACGAGGCCCCGGGCAAAGGCCTCACAACTGCCTGAAAGGGGACAAGCCTGGCAATCGGGATTCTGAGGAACGCACTGTAGGGCTCCGAATTCCATGAGCCCCTGGTTGTACTCTCCGGGTCGTTCCATGTCAATGACTTCGGCAGCAAGGTCGGAGAAATAGCGGATCCCTTCCGTTGAATTGATGGGCAGCTGCACCCCAAAGAACCTGCTAAGGACCCGATATACATTTCCGTCAACTACGGGGTGTGGAAGGCTGTAGCAGATGGAAGCGATAGCGGCAGCTGTATAGGGGCCAATGCCTTTGAGTTTCAGCAATTCCCGGTAAGAATCGGGAAAATGCCCGCCGTATTCCGAAGATACGGCCCTGGAAGTGGCGTGCAAATTACGGGCGCGGGAATAATACCCCAGCCCCTGCCAAAGCTTGAGCACTTCTTCCTCAGATGCAGCTGCCAGGTCTTCAACTTTCGGGAAACGTTCCGTAAACTTTATATAATAAGGTAGCCCCTGGGCCACCCTGGTCTGCTGAAGCATGATTTCCGAGAGCCAGACCCGGTATGGATCCCGGGTCTCCCTCCAGGGGAGTTCCCTTTTGTGAATATGGTACCAGGATAAAATGCGATCCGAAAAATTCATCGTGTGCCCATCGGACTTCAAAACTAACTGTAAATAAGCACTTAAAATTGATTTTGCAGGAAAATAGATTGAATAATATTTATATATTTGCAACCCTGAAACCTACAGATAAATCAAAATGACGAAAGCAGATATCGTATCAAAGATCTCAGATAAACTGGGAATGGAAAAAGGAGACGTACA